>NZ_JACOPL010000007.1:0-203294 GCF_014287995.1 Agathobaculum faecis | reverse complement strand
GAACGCATCGCCTGATACGCCAGGTTGCCGATAAGCAGCGCCCAGCCCACCGCAACAAAGATGTTTGCAATGTCGTCTATGACCGGCACGCGTTCTGCGAAGTAGGAAAGATCCACATTGAACAGCTCCATGAGCTGGTCCAGCAGATATTCCACCATCTCATACCACAGCGACGCCAGCCATTCAAACAGGGCTTTTACTAACTTTTCGAGAATTTCAGGTTCCCTCCCTTCAAGTAAAACAAAAAACCAGGCCGCATATGGGAAATATGATACGGCGCCGCTAATAGAAAAGACGCTTCAGTAACAGAAGCGTCTTTATACTATTCAGTTGTTGTCCTCATGTTTTTTCTTCCTTTCCGTCCATGCAGCTTCTTCGATCATCCTTGTAAGCACAGTATTTTGCTCTTGTACACATGGCGAAATTATCATATAATAATACCATAATTCTTGGAGGTGGCTGCAATGAAGATCAAGTCCTCTACCGTCCTTCGAAATGACTATAATGCGATCTCTACCCTCGCGCACGAAAGCCAGGAGCCGATCTATATCACCAAAAACGGGGAAGGCGATGTCGTCCTCATGAGCGTAGATGCATTTGAAAACCGTGAACAAGTTCTAAAGCACCGTGCGGCTATCCTTGAAGCGGAATTCTCCAGGCTCAGCGGCGAACCCACCTATTCGGTTGATGAAGTCCGCAAAATGCTGAAGGAGAAGTATCGCAATGCCTGACACACAGCTTGTGCTCCTCACCCCTGCATGGGAGGATATTGACCGTATCTCGGATCTGCATTTGATGCTGGTTGGGTCGAGATCCGCAGAAGAGATCACGGACAGACTGCTTGATACCATCTCACTTCTTGCAGAGCAGCCATACATGGGTGCTCTGCATCCGGATGCTTTTTTAGCGCAGCATCAGTATCGAAAGCTGATCTGCGGCAATTATGTCTGCATCTACAAAGTAATCGGCCAAACGGTCTATGTATACCGTATCGTAGACGGCCGGACAGACTATCCGAAGCTGCTGCGATAAAGTCATTCCAGCGTCGCCAGCCTGTCAAAAAGCGGGCGGACGTAGGCGATGAACGCGCCGATGCCGTTGATGATGACCCAGGCGAGCCAGACTCTTTTGAGCCACTCCCACGCGCTGTCAGCCTTTTGCTGTGTGCCGCTCATTTTGGCGCCGATAACCGCCACCGCGCTCATCAGGCCGGCGAGTACGGTTGAAATGGCGACGATCTTGGAATACACGTCCTTGATGATGCGGTCCGCCGTCCACATGTCCTCCACGGCAAAGGCCAGCGGGATCAGGACCGCGGCGATGACAGGCAGCACCAGCGCGATACGGTAAAATAAGAAGGCGCGTTCCATCCATCCGAGGGCGGGACGCGCCTTTTGCAGTTTATTTTGATTCAATGGGAAATTCCTCCTTTGGTTGACTGGCCTGTACAGCCCTGCTATAATAGGCAAAGCAATACAAGGTAAGAGGTGTGATGAAAATGGCATGGACCGATGGTAATCTGGCAAGCGCGCTTACCGAGCTGGAGGCCGCTGAACGCCGGCTGGAAGCAGGGGAGCGCAGCCGCGACCTGAAGCAGGCCGCGCAGCACGCATACAATAGCGCCTATGTCAACGAAAATCCCGCGCAGGCGGAATGGCGGCGCGAGATCCTGGAGCGGGCGCAGCATGTGATAGATGCATGCTGCTAATGTAGCAGCGCGTTCACTCCGTCTGCTTGACAAAGCGGCGCGCACCGCTTATAATAGATACACAAAGGGAACGCTGTTACAGCAGTCAGCCCCTATTGGGTATCAACAAAAGTTGACCGTTCGGGTACCAGCCGAGCGGTCAACGCGCTTTTATAAGTAAAATATGCAGCAAAAGGATTGCCCATATTACAATTCTTACGAATCGTCTCATAAAGCATCACCCCCTTTGTGGGGAGTGGGCTGACCGCCATATGTAACAGCGTTCCTGTGTCCAGTATATCACACAAGCCACTTGTCGTCTATACGTTCCGCCTTTCCAGGCGGTTTTTTTGTTATATTACGCAATTTGCAGCACTGATGATATCCCAAAACGCCTAGTGCGAGGCAGGCACATCCGCAAATCTGGTCTGGATGGTATACACGCACAGCGACCGGCTGGTCACACGGTTAATGAGCTTGACCGCTTCCGCACGGGTCAGGGTGTCCTCCGGACAGAACCGGTAGTTTCCCATACCTTCAAAATACGGCGCGGTGACGCCATTACGCAGAAACAATGTGCCGTTGTTTTTGCGTACCGCACCGGCGCTGAGCCGCACGTCGTCCCTGATATTGCTTACGGCGACTTTTAAAACGCCTTTTGCAGAAAGGCTCATAGGATAAGACCTATCCCCTACTTTGATCGTGCCATCCTCCACATGGGCGGTCTCCTGCCGACTGCCCACGCGCAGCGTGACGGTATCCAGCGTATAACTCTTGTCCGGCGAAACCGTATACGTCGCCGAGCCGCCGTCGTTCACACCCGTGCGGGATGCAGAAGCGGCCATCGATCTGGTCTATGCGGTACACCTTGCCGCCCAGCCAAACGCGCCCCTCGGACACATAGCCGGTTACGGACTGCACTCCATCGTCCAACCGTACCTCGGCGATCTCACAGCCGCGTTCAGCTTGCGCTCCGATATTCACATCATTCCCGCGCCTCACTTCAATACAGCTGCCACCTATGTCCACGCCCTTATCGCCGCTGACGCGGACGACCAGCGGCTGCTCCCCCGGCCTGCCGTTGCTGTAAAAATAGACGCTCAGATTTTCTTCTGCCGTCAACGCCATCGTGGCTTTGCCACCTGTGACCGTGAACGGATAGGTCTTGCCGTCTACGGTAGCCTCTTGCTCCGCAAGGTCTGCAGTATTCGCCGCGCCGATATCTGTATTTGCCACCTGTACGCGGGTGACCCCTGCTTCGCCGGAAGGCTCAGCGGTGATGGTCACGGTCTTGCCTGCGCCATACGTCCCGCCGTCGCTGACCTCAATGCCGCTGTCCGCGGTCACGGCGAGCCGGTAAGATACGGCTTCCGCAGCAGCGGACAAGATAAGGTTTCCAGTGCAGTTGCCTGGGACAGTAACCGTGACGCTCCGCCCCTCATGCTACAAGGGGAGCGCCATGCCGCCCGCGGTAATCTGCACCGGCATTCCCTCCGTCTTGATCTCCACGCTGGCCGATGTATCGCCATTAGAGGCGTTCACCGGCGTGATGCAATAGCCCTCTATCGGCACAAAGGATATGTCTCGGGCGATGCCGGTCTCTCACACGTTGACGCCGACCGCGCTGGATGTATAACCAGTACCGTTTTTTACTTCGCCGCGGTGCGTACCGCCCGCGGCATAGGACTGCGGGATAACCGTCGCCGCTATCAGCCACAGCGCCAGCAGTAAGATGGGGATGCGCAGTTTCTTTGTGGTCATGTTTTTTCTCTCCCGTATAATGTGGGGAACCGCATGAAACCCACTTGTTGTTCCACAATCCATGTGGGATAATAAGGCCAGCAGACAGAGGGCGCAGGTTGTCTCCTTGAAGTACAGCTTCCAAAGAGAGAATTGCGCCTCTGTCTTTGCGGGTGGACACGAATGGCTGGATAGCGAGGATGCGCTGGATATCTAACGAGGTTGTGTTCCGCAAAGAAGCGTGAGGGAACTCTGTCTGGAATTTTGAAAGAGGAGGTTTCCCATGCTCTACTGCGGGATCGACATCGCCAAATACAAACATGAAGCCACGGTCATAGGTGAGGCCGGCGCGGCCTTGCTGGACAGCATTTCATTTTCCAACAGCAAAGAGGGCTGTGAGAAGCTGGCGGCAATGTTCAGAAGCTGAACAGCTCAAGAGATGACCTGCTCATTGGCATGGAGGCCACCGGCCATTACTGGCCGAGCGCGTACGGGTATCTGCTGGAGCATGGCTTTGAAGTAAAGGTCATCAATCCCATCCAGTCTGAGGCTTTTCGGAAGATGTATATTCGTCAGACAAAGAATGACCGAAAGGACAGCTTCATTATCGCCCAGATCGTGCGCTTCGGGCAGTTCTTCGTCACGAATCTGTCACTTGTTTTCAGACACCTTTGGCGCTGCCTCTTGGGCGCCATTATCCTGAGCGAGATCGGAGACATCCATCGCTTTGACGCATCCAATAAACTGGTCGCCTTTGCCGGGTTGGATGTACGAGTCACACAGTCCGGTGAGTTTATCGGAACAAGGCAGAAAATCTCTAAACGGGGCTCACCGTATCTCAGGCGGGCCATCTGGCTATCCGCCTCCAAGGCGGCTTTTTGTGCCCCCATTCTCTCAGAGTATTACCAGTCCCTCCGTGCTCGCGGCAAGCACCATCTTACCGCGATCGGCACCATCTCCCGCAAACTCTGCAACACCATTTATGCTATTTTCAAGGAAGACCGGCCCCTGGCAGCCGGTACCTCCTAGAAACAAAAAGTGTCGAATAATAGCGACAAAAATTGAATTTCCTGTTTTTGGTTGTATTATCTTCTCAAATCTTTGTATTTGGGAGGATATACCTATGACAACCGTTCAGGATACGTTACGTTTATTCGGCATTACCAGATGCTACAAAGGGTTTCAGCACACCGCCCATGCCATCTGTCTGGTAGTTCATGATGAATCTCGTTTAGAGGCTGTCACAAAGAAAATCTATATGGAAACCGCCTCTCACTTCCACTGCAAATGGACTGCTGTGGAACGCAATATCCGAACTGCCGCTGCAAGAGCATGGAAAGTCAATCGTCCTTTGCTGTTCGAGATGGCCGGCTATCCGCTGGCCTGTATTCCTACCGCCTCCGAATTTATTGAGATCCTGGCTTCTTACATACTGCGTTTATCCCAACCGCAGACCCAACTGCGGCCTCTTGCTATGCTTTGATCCCTCCTTATCTCCCTTTCGTTTTTTCACTCAGACCTCTTGAATTTTTACCGCTGGCTTCTCCATAAAATACAATGAGCCGGTATGAACGGAAAAGGTCATACCGGCTCATGCCAATATTATAAGGCTTGGTTTGAAATGAGATAAGCGGCGGTCCTGTCAAATGCGGGCGAGCTTTCCTCCGCCTGCATATCCGGTATGGAGCGCCACAGGCGGTCCACCCGGGCGACACCGCCCAGATCAGTGTAGACCACCAGCTGCTCCATACCGACTTTGTCATTTTCCAACCGCAGATGGACTGCATATCGGGTCTCGTTGATCTGTAGCGGCTGGGTGTACTGGATCAGGTCGAATTCGCTCGCATCTGCCCAGTGGTACAGCTCGCTTTCGGCCAGTTCGCGCACCGTACCGTATGCGCCCAGGTGGATAGCAGCGCTGTTCAGCACCAGCTCCGCGCTGACCGATGTGAGTTCATCCGTTCCGGCAGACGGCTCCTCGCCCGTATCAAGTGCATACAGGGCGGCCGTACCTCCTGACGCGAGTTCCACATCACGCCGCACCAGCGGCACATCCTGTACCGTCTCATTCTCTGCATCATCCCATCCCTCCAAACCTGTCTGTTCCATCTGTGTAAATACCGCCGTGTCCGTATCGGGTACCTCCATTTTCGGTGTATCGTCTGCGCAGCCTGTGGGCAGAAGCAGAGCCCCCGCCATGCAGGCGGCGATCATGCCGCGGAATTTCATTGTATCATCCTTTCATCGCATTTCCTGTCCGATCACGCAGAACCGGTAAGCCGGTTCGTTCGCGATACAGGTGAGCATAGTGATCTGGTCGCCTGCCGTGGGGTTCAGCACGTCCGTATCTGTAGCAAGGATGCGTCCGGCAAAGGTAACGCGGTAGGTGCGGATGCCGAGCGAGGTCTTATAAGTGACGACATCCCCAACCTGCACATATTTCAGATTTCCGAAATACGGCCACGAGCCGCGGTTGTGGCCGCAAAACGAAACATTTCCATTCCAGGCGCTTGTCCCGTCCACATGACCGGCGCCCTTTTTCATATTCTCATAGGTGGCTCCAGGGTAGACATAAGCGAAAATGCCGCGGCTGCCGATGGAGACCGCACCGAAATGCCCATTTGTGGTGGTGAGCTGGCTTTGGGCAGTGTAGCCACCTCCCATACCCTCCAGCCGGTTAAAGGACAGGCCCTCCAGCCATCTGGCGAGCCGCCGGCGCAGGATGACCGTATACTCGGTTTCCTCATGCCCCTGTAAAACCGAAAGCCGTACTTCGGCATCCGTACCCGCACATACTAGCGGCTTACGACGTCATGGATGCGGCGCTCCTCGTTATAGACATAGATGTGGACAATATGCCAACGCAGATACCAGAGCACTGCCGCCAGCAGGAACAGGGCTGCCAGCCCTGTCACGATCGCGACCTGCGATACGGTAACGTCCGGATCCAGCCCGGGCAGGACCGGTATCTTGTTTCCCGTATAGGTCACGGTGTAGACCACGCTCCCGACACTGGTTTTCCCCACCTCGCCCTTGTAGACTGCTGTAGCGCGGTATCCGTCCGCCACTTCGCGGGTCGTATAGGTGGTCTTGCTGTATGTCGCCGTTGCCGTCCAGACCGCGGTAACATCGGAATCCTCCACGTTTTTCGTTTCAGACCAGCTCAGGCCTGTCAGCGGCAGGGTCAGCCCGTCTGCCTGCACAGTCTCCGGCACAAGGCTGCGGTCATTGTAGGCCAGCTCATACGTTTTGGTGACGGTATGTGGGTGGCCGTCCGTGACCGTGCTGTATCCGGTCGCCTCCACCTGAATGCTCTGCACGTCCAGCAGCAGTTCGCCGGTGTAGCCGTCTTTGCTGTATGGTCGTGTCGCTGGGAACTGGCCGATCACATCCGCCAGCTCACCGGAGGGCGCGTCCACCGTGACCGTTTCCTCGGCCTGCTTTTTGTCTGTTATCTCCTGGTCGGCCTTTTCCATACGCTGATAGCGGTACCAGTAGCCGTCCTGAGAAAACGGCTCCTCACGGAGCAGAGCGGGATCGATGTCCGGCGCCAGCTCAAAAGTCTTGGTGAGTGTCGGCACTCCGTTGATCTCAACCAGTTCGGTGCTGACCGGCTCAAAGCTTGCTTTGTCGCCGTCGAGCAGCACCTGTTCGCTTTCCTGTACTGCGCCCGCCGCGCCGATAAACAGCGCGGCGAGCAGCGGCATAATCAGCCTCTGCAGTTGTTTTCTGTTCTTCATATTGCAAAGCCCTTTCTTTCTTTTTAGAATCCAGTCTGCGGGAGCGTAGGCTTGGTATATGTGGGCGCGCGGTAGATTTTAGTCACCCATGCGCTGACAGCGTTGTCCCACTCGCCCTGATACGAGCCGCCGCAATCCGCGCGGTTGATGATGTTATAACCATTCGCCATGTAATCCGGCACATAGACCAGCAGCGTCGCTTTCTCGGTCATTTTGAAGCCAGCCGGTACGGTGCCGAACTCAAAGCGGATATCGGTCACATATTCGCCGGCCGCCAGTTTGAGTGAGCCACTGTCGATCTTGAACGAGTATGCGTTAGTCAAAAGCAGGTTATCTGCCAATGTCCGGTAATCATTCATGTTGGTCTTAAAGGTGATCTTATACCAGACGCGGGCATTGTAGGTACCGGTGGTCAGCGTGGCCGCGCGCACCGCGTCCGTGGGAATGCGGTCATGCCAGAAGAAGTTGTCCAGCGTAACATTCGAGTTATTTGCAATGTTCGTGAAGTCATACCGCATATTCGAGCCGGCGTCTACCGTGTAGTTGCCGGTCTTTTCAATGGTGGTCTGGATGTTTGCCGGGTCGTTGTACATCTCGATCTGCACCACGTCGCCTTCCACCTTGGGCTTGGCCTCTACCTTTTCGTTGTTCAGCTGATAAAACCGCGGCACCTGCACCTCCTGCACATAGTAGCGGCCCAGTGGGATCGGGTTGGAGGCGGCAATGCCTCGGGAATCCGAGGTCATGGTGTCCACCACGCGGCCGATGTCGGCGTTGGTGATCTCGAACACCGCGCCCTCGAGCAGGCTGCCTTTCGACTGATTCGTGACTGGGTTGTCCTGCGAAGACTTTTTGACCACCTGTATCTGGCCAAGGATCGGGGTGTTTTCCACGACAAGCTCGGTCGTCTCGCCGCGCCGGACGCGGAGCGTGCGCACGGTATCGTCCAGCACATAGCCTTCCGCGGCAGCGACCTCCTCCACCTTGATCTTGATTTCGCTCTTGCCGTCTGTCAGCAGGTTGTCCAGTTCGATGTAGCCGTCCTGATCGGTACTGTACTCGCCAATCAGGTTGTTGTGCCCATCCTTGATGAGAAAGCGTACCCCATAGACGCCCTCGCCTGTCACGGCGTCGACCTTTTTAATGCGCACGCCGGCGAGCTTTTCATTTTCAAAGGTGACGGTCGCCAGCTCCCCGGACGTTACAATCACGTTCTGCGGGGTCGGGTCCAGCCGGTAACCCTCCGGACAGGATAGCTCGGTCACAATATAGACGCCGTCCTCCAGACCGGAAACCGTCACAAGGCCGGAGGAATCCGTGGTGTAAGTGCCGACCATCTCGCCATTCGCCTTTTCCACTGTAAACGCGCAGCCGTCCAGCGGCTGGTTTGTACCTTTGACGACTTTGCGGATCTGCAATCCGTATGCCTTTTTATTCGTGAACACCAGTTCCATGCTCCCGCTATCCTTGATCTCAAAGGTCTTGGGTGTATCCTGCAAAATATACCCGTCCGGCGCTTTGATCTCCGTCACAATATAGCTGCCTGCCGGCAGTCCGTCCAGTGTGATAGCGCCGTTTGCGTCGGTTTCGGCTTCCCTGACAAACTCGCCTCTGGATTTGGTGATCTTGAACACAGTCTTTTTGAGCGGCTGGCGGGTATCCTCGTCTATCTTCTTATATGTGATACGACTACTGCATAGTCATATTACTCGACGTGTTGAACAGCTTCCCGCTCTCCACGTCGAGCAGACCTTTCAAGTAGTATAGCAGTATGGTTGTAGTGTAAGGGGAGGCAGCTTGTCCTATCTGTTTCGAATGATATGTTGTTCTTTTGCAGTTGCAGCAGAGCAGAAAGCCCGCACGACCTATGACAACCTGCTGCGCCTGATCGACAATCCAGATGTCCGCGAGCCGCTCAAATTCCTCCGTGAACGGGAGATCGTACACTTCCAGCGCTTCGGCGACGCCCTGCGCGTCGTGCAGGAGAACCTGGACGCGAAGAACTACTATGCCTTCAATCCCGCAATCGACATCCGCCCGCCTGAAAGGACCTGGGCGCCCAAGCTGCCCAACCTTTCCGCCGGCGCTGCGGCGCCTGCCGAACCGAAAAAGGCCTGAGTTTTCCTTTCCCAGCCTCCCCGCTGCAGCGGGGAGGCTTTTGTTATTGAACATATTATAAGGTGAAAATACTTTTATTTTTTCGCTTAATCTGGTATACTATACATGTATTTCTATCAACTGAATATAGAAATTGAGGAATGAGTATGACAGAAAAAACACTGGTAATCACCGGCATGGGCGCGGTAACGCCCATCGGCATCGGGGTCGCCGCCTACTGGGAGGCGCTCAAGGCCGGCCGCTGCGGTGTAGGCCCGATCACCCGTTTCGACGCATCCGGCCTGCCCGTGCAGATCGCGGCCGAGCTGAAGGGTTTCGCCCCCGTCGACCACATGCCCAAGGCGCTCGCGCGCACGATGGACCCCTTCATGCAGTTCGCTTTCGCTGCCGCGCAGGAGGCGCTCGGGAACAGCGGGCTTTCGGTTTCGGGCGAGCCCGACCGCATCGGCATCGTGATGGGTACGGCGATGGATGGCGTGACCACGGTCGCGCAGACACAGTCCGCGTTCGACGCGGGCCACCGCGTCGGCCCCCGCTTCGTGCCTATGACCATCGGCAACATCGCCGCCGCGCAGATCGCCATTGCGCATGGCATCTGCGGGCCGAGCCTGACGCTCAACACCGCCTGCTCCGCGGGCGGCGACGCGATCATGACCGCCGCCATGCTGCTGCGCACCGGCGAGGCGGACGCGGTACTCGCGGTCGGTGGGGAAAGCATCCTGTGTCCGATTGTGGTGTCCGGCCTGTCGCAGGCCAAGGCGCTGTCCCGCCGTAACGACGACCCTGAACATGCCTGCCGCCCGTTCGACCTCGACCGCGACGGGTTCGTTATCGGCGAGGGCGGCGGCGCGCTCATCATCGAAACCGAGGAACACGCCCTGGCGCGCGACGCCGATATATACGCCGTGCTGGCCGGCTGGGCCAACACCTCGGACGCGCATCACGTCACCGCGCCCTGTCCGGACGGCGCGGGCGCCGCGGCCTGTATGAAGCGGGCGCTCGGACGCGCCGGCCTGCCGCCCGCCGCCATCGGCTACATTAATGCGCACGGCACCTCCACCCCGTTGGGGGACAGGGCGGAAACGCTGGCGGTCAAGGCCGTGTTCGGCGGACGCGAGACCGCGCCCCCCATGTCCTCGACCAAATCCGCCACCGGACACCTGATGGGCGCGGGCGGCCTGACCGAGGCGATCGCCTGCATCCTAGCCATCCGTGACGGTATCCTGCCGCCCACCCTGCACCTTGAAAATCCAGATCCGGAATGCGACCTTGATTATGTTCCCAATCAGGCCCGCCGGGCGAATATCGACTCAGCCATGAGCAACTCCCTCGGCTTCGGCGGGCAGAACTCCAGCATCGTCCTTTCCCGATACCAGAAATGAGGCCCCTTTGAAATGAAGAATGAATATACCTATGATGTGTCCATGTTTCGGGACACCTTTGAGACTCGGTTCACCTATTTGAACGGTTTTTTACGCAACGTATCCCGTTTCGGCGCGCGGCCGGCGCTGCACGACCCTCTCTCTGGCCGCCGCTGGACCTACCGCGAGCTGAATGCCGCAGCCAACCGCTTGGCGCACGCGCTGCGCGCGGACGGGGTGGGGAAAAATGACGTGGTGATGTTCGCCCTGCTCAATTCTCCTGAATTCGTGTTCTGCTATCTGGCGGCGCACAAGATCGGCGCCATCGCCTGTCCGGTCAACTACCGCCAGGGCGCGGGCGAAATCGCGCTCGTGATCGACGACAGCCGCCCCAAGGCGTTCCTGTACGACGCTGCCTTCGGCGAACTGTCCGGCGGCGCGCTTGCGCTGTGCGAGTACAAGCCGCAGGCCGTTGTGATGGTCGATTACCGGGGCGGCGCGCAGGCGCCCGACGGTCATGTCTGTTATCCGGATTATGTGTCCGGCCAGCCGGAGACCGACCCGCCGGTCGATTTCGCCCCCCATATCTACGACGAAACCACCCGCCTGTATACCTCGGGTACGACCAACCGGCCCAAGGGCGTGCCGATCAACAATGTCAACGAGGTGCTTTCCGCGCATGATGTGATGATGCATTTCCCGCTGGGTCCGACCGACCGCACGATGAATATGACCCCTTGGTTCCACCGCGGCGGCATCCATTCGGGTGGCCCCTGCCCGACCCTGTACGCGGGAGGCGAGGTCGTCATCCTGCGCGACTTCGCGCCCAAGCGCTGTCTGGAATACACGGAAAAATACCGCATCTCTTTCCTGATCGGCGTACCGACCATCATCGCCATGCTCGCGCGCACCCAGGAACGCACGCCCGCCGACCTGTCCGCGCTGCGCGGCATCGTAACCATGGGCGCGCCGTTTGAAAAGGCCGCATGCGAAAAATACATGCAGCTTCTGACCCCCAATATCTTCAACGGCTACGGCACCACCGAAACGTTCTGGAACACTTTCCTGCGTCCGTTCGACCTGCCCGCCCGGGCTGGCTCAGCCGGCCGCTCCTGCACGGACGACGAGGTGCGCCTGGTCGCCCTCCGCGCGGACGGCGCGCACGCGGAGCCGGAGGATACCGTCCCGCGCGACGGGGAGACTCCGGGCGAGATCATCATTTCCTCCCCCGCGAAAAGCGCGTTTTGCTATTTCAATAATCCGGAAATGACCGCCCGAAAATTCTATAAGGGCTGGCTCTACACCGGCGACGTGGGTACCTGGGATGAAGATGAATTCGTTACCGTTGCCGGACGCAAGGACGACATGATTGTGTCCGCGGGCGAGAATATCTATCCGGCGCAGATTGAAGCCGTGCTCAACGGCCACCCCAAGGTCGCGGAAAGCGCGGTCATCGGCGTGCCGGACGCGCTGCGCGGCGAAGTCGTGGCGGCATACGTCGTCCCGTCGGACGACAGCCTGACCACAGAGGAGCTCAAAGCGTACTGCGCACAAAGCCCCATGCTGTCCTCCTATAAGTGGCCGCGCGTCTACCATATCGTTAACGAGCTGCCGCACACCGCAACCGGCAAGCTGATGCATTACAAGCTGCGCGAGGCACTGGGCTGACCGGCAGGGGGAACCGTGCAGTGGGCTGCGGGACGCCGGCCGTCCTGCAGCTCCTTTTTATCCGTCGACAAACCGAAAGGAGATGGTCACATGATGGTGATACGCAATGAAACGGCAGGCGACTATACCGCCGTGGAAACGCTCACACGCCGTGCTTTCTACAATATTTATATCCCGGGCTGTGTGGAGCATTACCTGGTCCACTGCATGCGCGGGCATGCGGACTTCCTGCCGGAGCTGGATTTCGTACTCGAGCTGGACGGGCAGGTCATCGGCAATATTATGTATACAAAAGCCAAGCTGGTCGGCGAGTCGGGTATGGAAAAGGATATCCTGACGTTCGGCCCGCTCAGCATCGCGCCGGAGTATCAGCGGAAAGGCTATGGGACGCGGCTGATGGAGCATTCGTTCGTGCGTGCGGCCGCCCTTGGGTATGATGGGATCGTTATTTTCGGCAGTCCCGCCAATTATGTGGGCCGCGGCTTTCAGAGCTGCAGGCGGTTCCATATCGCCACGGAGGACGAGCGCTTCCCCGCGGCGATGCTGGTCAAGGAGCTTGTCCCCCATGCACTCGGCGGGGAACGCTGGGTATATTATGGCAGCCCCGCTATGGAGGTCGATGAGAAGGCGGCGGCGCGGTATGATGACAGCCTGGAGCCCATGGAAAAGCGCCGTCTGCCCAGCCAAGAGGAATTTTATATCATAAGCCGCTCCTTCCTGGCATAGGCAGGGCGGGGCTGCCCCGCCCTTTCCGAGAAAGCGCAGCGCGGCGGCCGGAATGGAAAAATGCAGCCGCCGCGCTTAAAAAAACATTGTTTCATCTGCGTTTTTGGTATACTATATATATGAGTATCCATCGGCACACCGCATTCCCATTCTTATGAACACCAAAGGATGTGAACCCATGAAACTTTCTCTTGAAAACCTTTCGCAAAACCTTTCCTGGAAAGGCTACCGCCTGCCGCAGTATGATATCCAGGCTGCCCGCGATTACACCAAGGCCCATCCGGTCTGGCTGCATTTCGGCGCTGGCAACCTGTTCCGCGCTTTCCCCGCTGTGCTTGCACAGCGCCTGCTGACCGCCCGCCTTTCCCGAGCCGGCGTGATCTGCTGCGAGGGCTATGACGAGGAGCTGATCGACCGCTGCTACCGGAGCTGCGACCATCTCTCGATCGTCGCGACCGTGTATCCCAACGGCACGGTCAACAAGGAGGTTGTCGCCTCGGTCACAGAAAGCCTGAAGATGAGCGAGGACGAGGACCGCCTGCGCCAGATTTTCACCAGCCCCGACCTGCAGATGGTGTCGTTCACCATCACGGAAAAAGGCTACGTCCTGCGCGACGACCAGCGCCATTTTTTACCCGCGGTCGGTCAGGATATCCTGCAAGGCCCGCAAGTTGCTTCCACGTTTGCCGGCCGCATCACGGCACTGTGCCTCTCGCGCGCCCGCGCCGGTCTTGCGCCAGTCGCGCTGGTTTCGCTCGACAACTGCCAGAACAACAGCCACCTGCTCCGCCGCATGACGACCGACCTCGCCGGTGGCTGGCTCGAACACGGACACATCACGCAGGAGGACTTTGACTATATCACCAAAAAGCTGACCTACCCGCTCTCCATGATCGACAAGATCACCCCGCATCCGGACGAGCGCGTCTGCGCTATGCTGCAGGAAGACGGGCTGAGCGGCATGGAGATCTTCACGACCTCCAAAAGCACGGTCGCCGCGGCCTATGTCAATTCCGAGCGTCCGCAGCACCTGCTGATCGAAAACGATTTCCCGAACGGCCATCCCGCGTTCGAGCAGCTCGGCGTTATCCTGACCAGCCGCTCGATCGTGGAAAAGTCGGCCCGCATGAAGGCCTGCACCTGCATGAACCCGATGGACACCGCGCTGGGCCTGTTCGGCTGCCTGCTCGGCTACACCCGCATCTGCGACGAAATGCAGGACCCCGACCTGGTGAACCTGATCACCCGCATGTCCGAACGCGAGGCCATGCCGCTCGTCACCGACCCCGGCGTGATCGACCCGTTCGCGTTCCTGCACGAGGTGCTCGGCGAGCGGTATCCCAATCCATTCCTGCAGGATACGCCCCAGCGCATCGCGACCGACACCAGCCGCAAGCTCGCCATCCGCTTCGGGGAAACGCTCAAGGCCTATTATAACTCCCCCGTACCCATGCATCGGGCGACCCACCTGACCTATATCCCGCTCGTGCTGGCCTGCTGGCTGCGCTATCTCGTCGGCGTGGACGATGAGGGTCAGCCGTTCCAGCTCAGTCCGGACGCGCGGATCGGAAACGTCCACAAGCTGCTCGGCGAGGTCCGCTTGGGCGACCAGGTGACCGAGGAGCGCCTGTACCCGTTGCTTTCCAGTACCATGTACTTCGGCATCAACCTGTTCGAGGTCGGCGTGGGGGAAAGGGTCGTCGCACTGTTTAACGAGTTGAACCGCGGCCCACACGCGGTCCGCGAGACCCTGCACAAATACTGCGGCGAAAAAGAGCCGGAACCCGCTTGGTAAAAAACACAAAAGCATCGGATGAAAAATCATCCGATGCTTTTTTCTATGACGCGCTGCCAGCTATTCGGTCCGACTTTCCGCAAGGGGCAGGCAGGCCACCAGCTCAAACTTCCCATCCCGTGCCGCCGCCTCGAGCGTGCCGCCGTAACGCGCAGCGATCTCGCGCATGCCGCGCAGGCCGAAGCCGTGCGCGCGCTGGTCCGCCTTGGTGGTGCCGAACAGCCCGTCCGGCTTTTCCTCCCGCTTGCCCGCGTAGGCGTTGACCACGCGCAGCATCAGCAGCCCCTTCTCCGCGCGGGCGCGCACGGTGATGTGCCTGTCCACCGCGTCCTTCGCCGCCTCGACCGCGTTGTCCAGCGCGTTGCCAAACAGCGCGCACAGGTCAGGGTCGGCGACCGGCAATTTTTCCGGCAGGAAGACGCGGATATCCGCCTCCAGTCCCGCCTCGCCGATCTCGCGCGCCTTGGCGGATAATACGATATTGACCGTGTCGTTTTCCGTAAAGCGTCCGGCGCCGGAGGGGCCGGACGCAGCCTGCAGGCTGCGCACATACTCAGCCGCGCGGCCGGCCTCCCCCTGCTCGAGCAGGCCGGAAAGCGCGGTCAGGTGGTTGCGCATATCGTGCCGCAGGCGGCGCACCTGCTCCTGCTCACGCCGGATGCCCTGGTAGTACAGCTCGCGCATATCCGCGAGCTGATGTTCCTGCTCAAGCGCCTGGTGCCGTGAAAGCAGCACGACCGCGAGTAGCAGCGCGACCGAGGAGACGAACACGAACGGCAGCAGCGTGTAGAACGCGGCATCGAGCACCCCGTCCACAATCTCCTCCGTGTAGGCGCGGACGTTCCATAGGGAGAACGCCAGCTCGCTGAGCAGCGGCGAGAGCGCCAGCAGCCCCAGCAACGCCCACAGTCGGCCGGAGAGCGCGATCTGCCGGCCGTCCCGCAGCGCGCGGCGCACGAGCAACCACACCGCGGCCCAAGCCGCCAGCTTCCACACGACCGCGCCCCAGTAGTCCGCCGAGCCCGGCAGCACCGCGCGCGTGTCCACGATCATGCTCCACGCGATGATCCATTCAAAAAAAATCACGCCCACCACCAGCCGCGCGGCCAGACTGCCGCCGTAGCCGATCAAAAAAGCAGCGATCAAGAACGGGAAGTAGTAGAGCGGGTTGCCGTCCCCCATCCACGTCGGCATGCCGAGCGCCGCGCCCAGCACCAGATACGGCGCAATCCAGCGCACCCGCCCCTTGGGCGCAGCCAGAAAGCGCAGCGCCGTGCGGGCGGGCAGGACGCCGCCCAGCAGCACGGTCGCCAGCCATGCAAGAAAGTCCCATGCCGTCATCTGCGCGCCCCCTTATTCCAGCATGGCGCGCGCGATGGCCGCGAGCGCCGTGGGCTGGCAGGACCGGCTGATCGGCAGCTTCTCTTCCCCGATCACGACCGTGCCGCCCTCCACGCGGTCGACCGCGCCCGCGCGCACCAGATACCGTTGGTGGATGCGCACGAACGCCGCCCCCACCGCCTCGGCCACATCGTCCAGCCGCGCGTAGAAGGTCAGCCTACGCGTATCGGTCACGCAGGTGACCTGCCGCCGGTCGGAGTAGAAATAGCGGATGGACTTTTTCGGGATGCGGAACAGGCCGTCCGTATTGCGGCACAGGAACACCTTGTCTGCCTCGTTAAACTGCGCCGCGAGCGCACGGGTGAGCACATCGCCGATCTGCTCGGGCTGGGGCGGCTTCATCACATAGCCGAGCGCGCCGACCGCGTACCCGTCGAACACAAAATCCGTGTAGCCGGTGACGAATACGAGCTGCAGGGCGTCGCTCCGCTCCCGCAGGGCCTTGGCGGCTTCCATGCCGTTCAGGCCGCCCATCTCGATATCCAGGAATACGAGATCGATCTCACCCGTGTGCTTTTCCATCCAGCCGAGCAGCCCCTCGCCCGAGGAAAATTCATAGATCTGGCACTCGACCGCGCGCTTGTCCAGCAGGCGCTCGAGCATAGCGCGCAGGCCGAGCCGCGCCTCCGCTGAATCGTCGCAGATGCCGATGCGAAGCATGGGCTTCCCCCCCTTTGTTTACTCTTTACCAGAACAAATTATATCACAAGGCTTCCCTTTCGCCAAACCAAACTTTACAGCAGACGTGCGGATTATGACGTCCCACGCTGCCCGCCGGCCAAACGTTACATCAGCCCTGCCATTTTTGGCAGGGCCGTTTGTTTTCGCCCGCCGGCCGCGGTATGCTGGAGACAAGAAAAAGGAGGACATCGGCCATGACTGCAAAGCTGACTTTATCCCGCATCCGCACCGTACTGACCACGCCGCCCACGTTTGAAGCGGGCGCGCCCAGGCTCAGGACCAATCTGGATACGAATTTCCTCAAGCTCATCGCCATTTTCGCCATGCTGATCGACCACATCGGCGGCGCGTTCTTCCCCGAGGCGGCCTGGTTCCGCTGGGTGGGGCGCATCGCGTTTCCGATCTTCTGCTACTGCATGACGGTCGGCCTGCTCTACACGCGGGACATTAAAAAATATCTGTTCCGGCTCGGCCTGTTCGCGGTGATCTCCCAGCCGTTCTATGTGCTGGCCTTCCACCCGCATGACTTTGTCGCCCAGTTCACAAACTGGAACATCTTCTGCACGCTGTTCCTGTCCCTGCTCGCCATGTACGGGCTCAAGGAGCGCAAATGGTGGCTGTTTCTCGCGGCGTTCTTCGTGGTTTCCTGGTGGAACTTCGACTATTCCGGTATGGGCATCCAGTACATGCTGATCTTTTACCTGTGCCGCAACCATCCGGCCGTGGGCGCGGCGCTGTACTGCGCGCAGTTCATCACCTGCCTCGGCGTGATGCCGGGCGATCCGCTGAGCCTTGCGGTCGGCGGCCTCTGCATCGACTGGTCGTTCTTCGCCGTGTTTGCCGCGCCGCTCCTCTTCCTCCCCACGTGCCTTGACCTTAAGATTCCCAAATGGGTATTCTATGCGTTCTATCCCGCGCATCTGGCGGCCATCGCCGTAATACAATTCGTTATTTTTTGAAAGGAGTATCCGTTATGTTATCTGTTCAAGACCTCCACAAATCCTATCAGGTCGGAAAAACGACCTATGAGGTGCTCAAAGGCGTATCCCTTGCCGTAAATGAGGGAGAATTCGTCGCCGTGATGGGACCAAGCGGCTCGGGCAAGACCACGCTGCTCAACTGCATCTCCTGTTACATCCCCGCGGACAGCGGCAGCATCACCCTGCGAGGGGAGGAGCTGGCCCGTCTGGACGAGGACGCGCTCGCGCAGGTGCGCAACCGCAAGCTGGGCTTTGTGTTCCAGGACTTCCTGCTGCTCGACGGGCTGACCGTGCGCGAAAACATCCTGCTGCCCCGCATCATCGCCGGCCAGGCTGGACGCGACATGGAGAACGAAGCGGACAGCCTGTGCGACGTATTCGGCATCACCGCCATCAAAAACAAATACCCCGCCGAGATCTCGGGCGGCGAAAAGCAACGCACCGCGGTCGCCCGCGCACTCATCAACCACCCGCTGCTCATTTTGGCCGACGAGCCAACCGGCAACTTGGACTCCAAGTCCTCCCGCGCGGTCATCGACAGCTTTGCGCAGGCGCGGCAGGCACTCGGCGCGACCATCTTCATGGTCACGCACGACTCGTTCGCAGCCTCGTTCTGCGACCGCGTGGTCATCCTGCGCGACGGCGTGGTATGGCGCGTACTCGCCCGCGCGGACAAGGCGCGCGGTGCGTTTCAGGACGAACTGCTGGACGCCATCCGCGAAATGTCAGCGGAGTAGTATAGGGGGACGTGATCACGATGAAAACCTTTTCCGAAGTCTACGCGGCGCTGCGCCGCAAAAACCGCGGGCAGTACGGGCTGCTCACGGGGTGCTGCTTCTTTTCCGTGCTGCTCATCACTGCCTATGCGTGCATGATGCGCTCGCCCACCATCCTCACCATTCTGCCCGAGGGCGGCGACAGCCGCAAGCAGGTTGTGATGGTGTTTGTACTGGCGGTGCTGGGCTGCGCGGTATTCACCACCTATGCCGCAGGGCTGTTTTTCCGCCAGAAATCGCGCGCGACCGGCGTATTCCTCGCGCTCGGCGCGTCGCGCGGCCAGCTCCGCCGCGAGCTGGTCAAGGAGCTTACTCTGATCGCGTTCGGCTCGTGCGCCGCAGGCGCGGCGCTGGGCGCGCCGCTCGCGTGGGCCGTCTGGCAGGGCTTCCGCACCTTCCTTGTGGACTCGCAGGAGATGCCGCTGTCGTTCGACCCGCAGGCCTACCTGCTCGCGCTGGCGTTTTCGGCCTATGTGGTCGTGATGCTGTTCACGCTCGCCGCGCGCTTCATCCGCCGCACCAACATCATCGACATCGTGCAGGAATCCCATAAATCCGAACCCATCCGCACGGTGCCGCGCTGGTACGGACCGGCCGGCATCCTGCTGATGCTGCTCGGCGCCGTGCTGGGCTATATGATGCCGACGTTTTTCGTCAAGGTGCTACACTGGTATGCCCCCGGCGCGGTGGACGCGCTCTTCTACCTGCCCGCCCTTGCCGGCCTGTACATGGTGCTGCTGCACACAGTGGTCAACGGCTGGAGGCGCGGCGCAAACCGCTATAAGCACATCATCTCCGTCTCCATGATGAAATTCCAGGGCCGCCAGACCGTGCGCAACATGCTGGTAATGACCCTGCTGATCGCGGGTGCGTACTTCGCCTCGTTCTACGCGCCCATGCTGTCCACCAGCTCGGAAAACGCCTACGCCGCGCGCCCGATCGACTACGAATACCACTGGCGCGCGGACCAGTCCCTGCCCCAACGGGACGAGGTGCAGGCGCTGGCGGAGGAAACAAACGTCGAGATCACCTCCTGGGCGCAACAGGGCGCGGCCGTACTGGGCAAGGACGGCACCTACTCCATCGAGACGGATACCGGCTTCGGCACCACCTACACGACCGCATATGCCAAGCTGCTGCACGGCGCAACCTTTTTCTCGGAAAGCGCGTACAACGCCCTGACCGGACAGGACGTGGATATCCCCGCGGGCGCGTGCGCCAACATTCTGGACGACGAGGGCGGCAGCGGCTATCTTTCGGGCGGCGACGCAACCCACCTGACCAACATGGCGACCGGCGCGGAGCTGGACGTGACCCCGATCGAGCCGCTGCGGTACACCATGCTGCTTGGCTGCTATGTGCTGGACGATATAGACTACGCCGTGCTCACCGAGGGGCTGACCGACGTATGGCGCGAGGAATATGTGTTCTTTAACGTGACGGATGTGGAGAATAGCTATCCCTTCGCCAAGGCGCTGTTTGATGAGATTGTGGACCGTTCGGGTCCGGAAGTCGAGGTCGGGGACTATTACGACGATGTAGCGGCCGCGCTGGCCGCACAGGCGGGCGAGGTCTACGACTATTCCCCCGAGGCGGCTGCCTCCCGCGGCCTGTTCACGCCGGAGTACAGCGACCGCGATTCCTCCGGCTTCCGCAACTACTGGAAATACATGCCTCAGTTCCGCATCCTCGACCAGAACGACTTCGTCACCACCATGGCGGTGTTCCTCATGCTGTTCATCTTTATCGCCATCGTGTGCTTTGCGGCGGTCATCGTCATCGCATTTACCCGCTGCATGACCATCGCGCTCGTCAATGCCCGCGTGTATGACGACCTGCGACACCTCGGCGCGTCCAACGGCTATCTGTTCCGCTCGGTGCGCGGACAGATCAGTCGGGTGTTCCTCGTCCCCGCGCTGGTCGGCACCGGATTGATCTGGATATTCTATATGATGATCATGTACTTCAACGGCGACCCCCTCGGCTTTACCCGTTCCGAGTTGGCGGGCATGGGCGCGTGCCTGATCGTGGTCGCGGCGGTATCCGCGCTGCTGTATCTCGTGTACCGCGTGACACGGAAAAGCGTGTGCCGCGCGCTGCACATCCATTCCTAAACCATTTTTCACAGGGCGCGCTTTTAAGCGCGCTCTGTTTGTGCTACAATGGGGAGCGTGAGGTGATTGCCATGGAACACATCCTGATCGTTGAGGACGACCCCGCGCTCGGCCGCGGGCTGACGCTTGCGCTGGGCGGCGCGCACGCCTGCACGCTGGCATCCGGCTGCGCGGACGCGCGGCGGGCGCTCGCCGCCGCAACCTTCGACCTTGCCATCTTTGATATCAACCTGCCGGACGGCTCGGGGCTGGCGCTGCTCGAAGAGACGCGCGACACGGGCGGCCCGCCGGTCATCCTGCTGACCGCGAACGACCTGGAAACCGATATCGTGACCGGCCTGACGCTGGGTGCGGACGACTATATCACCAAGCCCTTTTCACTGGCCGTGCTGCGCGCCCGCGTGGAGGCCGCGCTGCGCCGCAACGCCCCCGCCGCCGCGCCCGCTGTGTTCGAACAGGACAGGTTCCGCTTTGATTTCGACCGGCTGGACTTCGCCGTGGAGGGCAGGCCGCTCCAGCTTTCGCAGACCGAGCAACGGCTGCTGCGCCTGCTCGTCGAAAACCGCGGGCATACCCTGCCGCGCGACACGCTGCTCGACCGCATCTGGACGGACGGGGCGGACTATGTGGACGAGAACGCGCTGTCGGTCACGGTCGGTCGGCTGCGGCGCAAGCTGGGCAAAAACGCACCCATCAAAACCGTATACGGCGTGGGGTACAGTTGGGCGGTGGAGACATGAAGTATGTCGCCCTGGCCGCCGTGCTGCTGGCGCTGGCCGTGCTTGTTTACGACCGGCTGCGCCTGCGCCGCACCATGAACAGCCTGGACCGCATGCTGGACGACGCGGTGTGCGGCGCGTTTGTCCCCACGCATTTTGACGAAAGCCGCCTGTCCGCGGTCGAGGCCAGGCTCAAGCGGTATCTGGACGCAAGCGGCACGTCCGCCGCGCGACTTGCCGAGGATCGGGCGCGTGTGCAGGCGCTGATCGCGGATATCTCGCATCAGACCAAAACGCCGATCGCGAACCTGCTGCTGTACGCTGGGCTGCTGGCGGACAAGGACCTGCCGCCGGATTGCCGCGACTGCGTCGCGCAGCTCACCGCGCAGGCCGAGAAGCTGCAGTTTCTCATCGCGTCACTGGTCAAGGCCGGCCGGCTGGAAACCGGCGCGATCGAGGTACACCCGAAGGAAGCCAGCGTGCAGGCGCTGGTTTCCGCCGCCCTGCGCGAAGCCACGCCTAAGGCTGCGGAAAAGGGCGTTGCGCTCCTTGCGCCGCCGGATACGGCAGCGGCGGCGCGCTTTGACCCCAAGTGGACGCAGGAGGCGCTGGGCAACCTGATCGACAACGCCGTGAAGTACACGCCGTCGGGCGGCTGCATCACGGTGTCGGTCACGCCCTATGAGCTGTTCTGCCGCATCGACGTGGCGGACACCGGCATCGGCCTTGCCGAGGAGGAATGCGGACGGGTGTTCCAGCGGTTCTACCGCTCCCCCGCCGTGCGGGGCGAGCAGGGCGTTGGGCTGGGGCTGTATCTCGCCCGCGAAATCGCCGCGGCGAACGGCGGGTATATCAAGGTAGCCTCCCGCCTTGGGGAAGGCAGCACGTTTTCACTGTTTTTGCCCAAAGCGTAGCGGCTGTGGTTGCCGCTACGCGGAAGCGCATGATGGCACATATGCAGCGCATGTTTGGCCCACTGGCACGGATGATTTGCCCGCGCTTCGCGGGCTGGAAAATTTCGCCGTCTGTGGACGGCGAGGAACTGTGCGCAGGCCGTGAAACTCCCCCGCTGGAGCGCTTCCTCCAGCAATCTAACAAAACTGTTAGATTTCCGACAGGCTCTCGACAGAATTGCATGGTATCGTCTGTATTGTACCCAAGGGTGCGATACAGACTTTTTTCGGGAGGTTCCTTTTATGAAGGTTTTACAGACACAGGCCCTGAGCAAGATTTACGGCGCGGGCGATACCGAGGTGCGCGCGCTCGACGGCGTGGACCTTGCGGTCGAAAACGGCGAATTCGTCGCGGTGGTCGGCACATCCGGCTCGGGCAAATCCACCCTGCTGCACATGCTCGGCGGGCTAGACCGCCCGACGGACGGCAAGGTCTATGTGGACGGGAACGACATCTTCGCGCTGAAGGACGACGAGCTGACCATTTTCCGCCGCCGGCGCATCGGGTTCGTGTTCCAGGCGTATAATCTTGTTCCCGTACTGAGCGTGTACGAAAATATCGTACTCCCCATCGAGCTGGACGGCGGCACGGTCGATCGCGCCTATGTGGACGAGATCATCCGCACGCTGGGGCTGGAAAGCAAGCTGTCCAATCTGCCCAGCCAGCTTTCGGGCGGCCAGCAACAGCGCGTGGCCATCGCCCGCGCGCTCGCCACCAAGCCCGCCATCATCCTGGCGGACGAGCCGACCGGCAACCTGGACAGCAAAACCAGCCAGGACGTGCTCGCGCTGCTCAAGGTGACGAGCGAGAAGTTCGGCCAGACCATTGTGATGATTACCCACAACGAGGAGATCGCCCAACTCGCGCACCGGATCGTCCGCATCGAGGACGGCCGCATCGTCCATTCGTAAGGGGGCGCGCGATATGCTGAACGTTCCCAACAAAAGGTGCATCCGCCGCCTGTCCGACCGCAGCCTCAAGGCGGCGAAAACGCGCAACATCATTGCGGTCATCGCCATCGCGCTGACGACCGTGCTGTTTACCTCGCTGTTCACCATCGCCATGTCCATCAACGACTCGTTCCAGCAGGGCAACTTCCGGCAGGCGGGCGGCGACAACCACGGCACGTTCAAGGACCTGACCGAAGCGCAGGTGGCCGAGCTGCGGGACGATCCCCTCATCCAGGAGTCCGGCACCCGCCTGATGGTGGGCATGACGAGCGACGACCCGCCGTTTAACAAGAGCCATATCGAGGTCAGCTACATGGACCCGACGCAGGCCAAACATTACTTCATCGAGCCGGTCGAGGGCCGCCTGCCCGCCGAGGGTACGGACGAGGCCGCGGCCGACACCCGCGTACTCTCCCTGTTGGGCGTGGAGCCTAAAATCGGCGCAAGGTTCACCCTGCCCATCGCCATCGACGGCAACACCGAGGACGCGCATGTGGTCGAGCGCACGTTCACGCTCTGCGGCTGGTGGGAGTACGACAGCGCCATTACCGCCTCCCACGTCCTGCTGCCCCGCTCGGCGGCCGACGAGCTGTGCGCCCTGTCCACGGGCAGCCCCTATACCGCGACCGGTACCTGGTCGCTCGACGTGATGCTCGCCAGTTCACTGCACATCCGCGAAGACCTGACGCAGATCCTCGCAAACCACGGCTATCAGTGCGAAAACGCCGGAGAGGAGGACTATATCGGCATCGGCGTCAACTGGGGCTATTCGGGCGCGCAGCTTGCCGCGCAGGCCGACCCCATGACCGTCATCGCCATCGCCGCCATGCTGGCGCTCATCATCTTCACCGGCTATCTCATCATCTACAATGTGTTCCAGATTTCGGTCACGGGCGACATCCGCTTTTACGGGCTGCTCAAGACCATCGGCACGACCGGCCGGCAGATTCGCCGCATGATCCGGCGGCAGGCGTACCTGCTTTCGCTCGTCGGCATCCCCATCGGCCTTGCGGGCGGGTATTTCGTCGGCGCGGGGTTGGTGCCGGTCGTCATCTCGCGCTTGGACGGGATGCACGAGACTGTGTCCCTCAGCCCGCTCATCTTTGTGTTTGCAACCGTATTCTCGCTCATCACCGTACGCATCTCCTGCCGCAAGCCGGGCAAAATGGCCGCGCGCGTATCGCCGGTCGAGGCGGTACGCTACACGGACGCAAGCGCGAAAAAGCCGAAAAAGGCAACAGGCCGGCACACTGCGGCAAAGCGCGCGGCCTACGGCGCCAGGCTGCCGCGCATGGCGTGGATGAACCTCGGCCGCAGCCGCGGCAAAACGGTCGTCACCGTCCTTTCGCTCGCGCTCGCGGTGGTGCTCATGCAGCTCACCTACACCTTCGCCATCGGCTTTGACATGGATAAGTACCTCTCAAGCAAGTCGGCGGTCGATTTCGTCGTCGGCGACGCGGCCTACTTCCAGACCGGCGCAGGCTTTACCTCGACCGATGAGGCGGTGCCGGAAAACGTCATTGCGGACATCGACGCACAGGGCGGCGTCACGGACGCGGGCCGCATCTACGGCAAGGTGTCGAACGTGCAGGAGTTCGTCACCGAGGACTGGTTCCGCCAGAGCTGGGGGCAATGGAACTCTCCAGAAACGCTCGACCTCATGGTCGCGGATGAGGAGCGCGACGAAAACGGCCTGCTGGCCGACCGCGTCCAACTTTACGGCATGGAGGATTTCCCGCTTTCCAAACTCGAAGTGTTGGAGGGCGACCTGTCCGCGCTCGCCGACCCCACCGCCAACGCGGTCGCGGCGGTTTATATGTCCGACGACTACGGCGACGCGCAAGAGGGCTCGAACTGGGCGAAGGTGGGTGACAAGGTTCGCCTGCGCTATGTGGAGGAGCTCGAGTACTTTTATTCGGACACCGGCGAAATCATCCCGCCCGAGCAGGTGGACGCGGCTTATGACAGTGGGCGCGGCATCAGCTCGCGCGCCAAGACCTACCGCGACGCGGAATACACGGTCGTGGCCGCGGTACTCGTCCCCCACTCGCTCGACTACCGCTACTACGGCGCGGACGAGTTCGTGATGGGCGCGGAGCAGTTCAAGCGTGACACGCAGACCAGCTCGGTCATGACCTATGTGTTCGACGTAGCAGACGGCACGGACGGCAGCATGGAGGCCTTCCTCAAGGACTACACCGAAAACGTGCAGCCGCTGTTCGATTACGAGAGCAAGGCGACCTATCAGGCCGAGTTTGACAGCTTCCGCACCATGTTCTTGACACTGGGCCTCGCACTGAGCTTGATCATCGGTCTGGTCGGCGTTTTAAACTTCTTAAACGCGGTGTTGACCGGCATCATCACCCGCCGGCACGAGTTCGCCGTCTTGCAGGCTATCGGTATGACCGGAAAGCAGCTCAAACGCATGCTCATGCTCGAGGGGCTGTACTACGCCCTGCTCGCGCTCGCACTGAGTCTTGCGCTCAGCGTGACGCTCGGGCCGCTGGTGGGCGCCGGCTGCTCGACCGTGTTCTGGTTCTTCACCTATAAATTCTCCATCCTGCCCCTCGTGCTGCTGCTACCGGTGTTCGCCGCGCTGGGGCTGCTCATCCCGCTCGCCACCTACCGCAGCACCGCGCGGCTGAGCGTGGTCGAGCGGCTGCGCACAGATGAATAAAACCACCGCTTGACTTTACCATCCCCCCGTGCTACAATGATACCGCTCACTCGGAGGGCGAGTCATTCGCGGGAAATGATAAGCCGGATAAGGTGACAGGCTGGGATGCCTGTTCCTTATCCGGCTTTTTTAACGCCCGCAAAGGGAGGTTCAAACACATGAATTTGCTGACAGACAGCATTCGTCCGCTGTACTTCCGGTATCTGGCCGCAGCGTTCGGCAGCGCGCTCATCAGCTCGATTTACGGCATCGTGGATATGGCGGTGGTCGGCCAGTACCAGGGGCCGGATGGCACGGCGGCCCTGGCCGTGGTCGCGCCGGTATGGAACATCATTTACAGCTTCGGCCTGCTGGCGGGCATCGGCGGGTCGGTGCTGTTCTCCACGCTGCGCGGCAGCAAGGGTATGCGGCACGAGGATGAAAACGAGTACTTTACCGCCGCGCTCGGCCTTGCGGTGCTGTTCTCCGTGCTTTGGTGGGGCATCGTCGCGTTTTTCGACGCGCCCATGCTGCGGCTGTTCGGCGCGTCGGACGCGCTGCTCCCACTCGCGCAGGATTACCTGCTGCCCATCAAATTCACCGTTCCATTTTTCCTGTTCAACCAGATGCTCGCCGCATTCCTGCGCAACGACGGCAGCCCCGCCCTGGCGACTGCAGGCGTGCTGGCTGGCGGTATCTTCAACGTCTTTGGCGACTGGTTTTTCGTATTCGCCTGCGATATGGGCATTTTCGGCGCGGGCTTGGCGACCGCGATCGGCGCGGGCATTTCTTTCTGCGTGATGCTGACGCACTTTTTTTCGCGCCGCTGCACGCTGCGGCTGGTGCGCCCGAAGCGGATACTGCTCCAGACCCAGCAAATCCTTGTCACCGGCTTTTCCACGTTTTTCATCGATGTGGCCATGGGTATCCTCACCATGCTGTTCAACCGCCAGATCATGCGCTATATCGGCACGGACGGCCTGGCGGTCTACGGCATAATCGTCAATATCAGCACCTTTGTCCAGTGCTGCGCGTACAGCGTAGGACAGGCCGCGCAGCCCATTCTCTCGCGCAACCTCGGCGCGCGGGCATGGCGGCGTATCCGGCAGACGCTGCGCTATGCGCTGTATGCTGTGGCGTTTTTCAGCGTCTTCTGGACCGCGCTGGTGCTCGCCGTCCCCAACGGGTTCGTGCGCGTGTTCATGTCCCCGACCGAGAGCGTGCTCGCCGCCGCGCCCGCCATCATGCGCAGCTATGGCATCTCGTTCCTGCTGCTGCCGCTTAACATCTTCTCCACCTACTATTTCCAATCCCTGATGAAGCCGGGCGCGGCGTTTATCGTGTCGGTCGCCCGAGGGCTTGTCATCAGCGGCGCGCTGATCTATGCGCTGCCCGCGTTCGCCGCGCCCGGGGCGCTGTGGTTCGCCATGCCGGTGACCGAGCTGATCGTGGCGGTATTCGTCGTGCAGCGCATGGCGCGCTACACCCGCACGCTCGGCAAAGCGCCCGCCCCGTCCACCTCCCGCTGACCGCACCTCAAAAGAAATGACCGCCCGCGGGCGGTCATTTCTTTTGAGGTGCATGCTTTTCGGCAAAGCCTATTTGAATATTTTGATCGTCCCCTGCTCATTGAGGTAGCGTAGCAGCGACAGGCCAATCGGGAACCCGAACAGGCCGACCACGCCGAACAGCTGTGCGCCGAGGAACAGACTCGCAAGCGTCGCCACCGGATGCAGGCCAAGCTGGCTGCCCACGATCTTGGGTTCGATGATATTGCGGATGATCGTGACCACGATATATACCGCGAACAGCGCCAGCGCGAGCTTGAACTCGCCCTGTATCGCCGTGATGGCTGCCCATGGGATCATGATGCCGCCTGTACCGAGCACGGGCAGGATGTCAAAGACCGCAATCAGCAGCGCAATCACCACCGCGTTTTCGATCCCGACGACCGTCAGGCCGATGGACAGCTCTACAAATGTGATCGACATGATGAGCGCATACGAACGGATGCAGACGAACAGCGTACCTGTGACATAGGTCTTGATCTCCCAAAACACCTCCTGCGCCTTTTCGCTCATCTGACGGATAAAGAAACCGGTGATGCGGTCGTAGTCCATAGCGATAAAAAACGTGGAAATAATCATGAGCAGGAGCTTGATGAACAGCCCGGGCAGGGAACCCGCCAGGCTGTACAGCACGCTGATCGTTCCGGCGGACAGGCTGGACACCAGCTGGCCGAGCGATTCCACGAACTGCCCCCAGAGTTGTTCCATGGAAGCGATCAGGGATTCGTCAATACTCAGGACGGACTGCTCAATTCCGCTGAAAATGCTCATGAGCACAGGCTCCACCCGCGCGGTGTAAAAGCCGGGCAGCCCACGCAGGAAGTCTCCGGCAGCGGAAAATGCCTTGATCCCCAGCAGCGCCAGCAGCAACCCAATGGTGCAGTAAAATACCAGCACCAGCGCGATCGCCGCCGCTTTCCGGCTGATATGCAGCTTATGCGAGGCAAAGCGGATCGGCCGCTTGAGCAGATAGGCAAGCACGAAGCCGATCACGAACGGCGCGAGCAGCGGCAGCGCGTATTTGAGCAGCACGACCGCGAGCAGCAGCATGATGCCGAAATACAGGGTATTGACGATAAACGTTCTTTTTTTATCCAGATTCATGGAAACACTCCCAGCCGCGTGCAGGGCAGACAACAGAAAAAGGCATGCCCCGCCGCCCCTTCCTCCAAGGGGACAGGTATGCCTTGCTTACTCCTTATCGGTGTGGTTTACTGTTCGTCCGCAGGATTGTCAGCGGTGTCATTCCTGGTTTATGCGGTCCCTTTCGCGGCATTTTTCCTTATTATAGCGGCGGCGTCCCTCCCTGTCAACCGAAGGCGGACAATATTAACCGCATCTTAACGGCCGGCCGGCATGTCGCCGCACAAACAGAAAAGGCGCGGATGCCCCGCGCCTTTTCCGCTTATTCCATTCTTCCGCTCAGGTGCATGACACTTCCCGTCAGCGCCTGTCCGGAGTGACCCAGCCGCGTGAATACCTCGGCCGGCACCCAGCTCACGCCATCCACTTCGTAGGAGGCCGCCCCCAGCGCCAGGCCGCTGCCGCCGTCGCCCAAGCTGTACCGGTCCTCTCCCAGCCAGATATCCGCTGCGGCGCTTCCGTCCAGTGAGAGCCGAACGCTCTCATCCACTCCATCCCAGGATACGGTATAGCCCAGCGCCTCCGCGACCGCGCGCACCGGCACCATCGCCACGCCATTTTCCACACGGCCCTGCGCGATTGCAATATCGCCGCCAGTCAGGATGGTAAACGTCCGGTCCTGCTGGGGCAGAAGCACGACTTTCTGCGCGGCCGTCTGCCCGGGCATGGACAACGCCACGATGTCATACCAAGCGACGACCGTTGCCCCCATATGCAGGTCCGCGGCCTCCGCCGCCTCGCCATACAGCGTCTGCACCGGCGTCTGCGCGTCCACGCTGACGACCAAACCCGCGTTATCGGTCAGGAAGCGCACCGTTTCATCGCGATACAACACCTCCACATCCAGCAGGTGCGGCGTAACGCCCTCGTCCGGATGGGTGACGACCAGTTCCGCATGGGTCTGCGGCGGGATGCTTCGGGTCATCTCCGGCTCATAGGTGACAAGCAGGGTGTCACCGGTTTGCAGCGCGTCTGTCTGGCCGCTTACATCGGTCATACGCTTTACCGTGCCATCCCGCGCGTCCGCCAGAAAGGTATCCTCGCCCAGCATGAGCGTCAATTCATCCCAGGTGTCGGTCTTAACGGTGATCCGCGGCACCAGCGTGATATCCCCCTCATGAACCGAGGTATGCACCTCCACGATCTCCGCCTGCTCCGTGATCCGATAGGGCTGCGGCTGGTATGGCTCTGCGGGCTGTTCCGCCGCGCCTGCGGCCGTCCCTAGCAGCATCGCGCCAAGAACGCCTGCTATGATTCTCTTCATACGAGTCTCCTCCTTTTTCGTTGTGCCTTTTTGACGGAGCGCGCCCGCCTAAGGTTCCATGTTTTTCAATCGAAGTCAAATTTTTTTGCCGCACGGACGGAAAAAAGCACCCGAAAGCTTTGGCTTTCGGGTGCTTGCCTGTTCTGCGGAAATACAGACGTTAGCGCTTGGAGAACTGCGGAGCGCGGCGTGCAGCCTTGAGGCCGTACTTCTTGCGTTCCTTCATGCGCGGGTCACGGGTCAGGAAGCCCGCCGCCTTGAGCGCGGGGCGGTACTGCTCAGCGTCCGCCTGCAGCAGCGCGCGGGCGATGCCGTGACGGATCGCGCCGGCCTGACCGGTAAAGCCGCCGCCGGAAACCGTGCATTCCACGTCGAATTTGCCGGCGGTGCCGGTCGTCTCAAACGGCTGACGGCAGACCATCTTCAGCGTCTCAAGGCCGAAGTAGTTGTCGATCGTGCGGTTGTTGATCTTGATCTCGCCGGTGCCGCCCGGGAACAGACGAACGCGGGCAACGGAGGACTTTCTTCTGCCGGTGCCGTAGAAATAAGCTTTCTTAGGTGTATACATCAGTTGGTTCCTCCCTTACTTTTCCCAGTTCTCGGGCTTCTGCGCCTGATGGTTGTGGTTCTCGCCCGCGTAAACCTTGAGACGGGTCGCGGACTGACGGCCGATCGAGTTCTTCGGCAGCATGCCCTTAACGGCCAGCTGCATCGCGAACTCCGGCTTCTCCGCCATCAGGGTCTTGTACTGGACCTCTTTCAGGCCGCCGACCCAGCCGGTGTGGTGGCGGTAATACTTCTGGGTGAGCTTCTTGCCGGTCAGAACCGCCTTGTCCGCGTTGATCACGATAACGAAATCGCCGCAGTCAACATGGGGGGTGAACTCAGCCTTGTGCTTGCCGCGCAGCAGCATGGCGGCGGTAGCGGCGGTGCGGCCGAGCGGCTTGCCCGCGGCGTCCAGCACATACCACTTACGCTCGACAGTCTCTGCCTTAGCCATAAAAGTAGACATGTTTTCTTCCTCCGTTTTTTATATCAAAAGTAATTTGACAACATTTTCATGCGCTCCAAGCGAGCATATCTATTAAAACATATCATTTCCGGCAAGTCAAGCGGTTTTTTCAAATTTTATCTGCAATCCACAATATTCTCCGTTTATCTCTTGTTTTCTCTTTCATGCTCACCATTTCTCGTTTTGCATTTCAAATTTTGTATTTGCTTCCGCGCGCGTTTTCTGATATAAATAATAGGTATTTAACGGAAACGAGGCCGCATCATGCAGAAAATGCTTTCCTACGTCCGCCGCGCGGTGGACCACTACCATATGATTGAAGAGGGCGACCGCATCGCGGTTGGCGTGTCAGGCGGCAAGGATTCGCTCGCGCTGCTCGTCGCGCTGGCGAAGTTGCGGGCATTTTACCCCCAAAAATTCGAGATCGTGGCCATCACGCTCGAGATGGGCTACGCGGAGATGGATTTCTCTCCGGTCCAGGCGCTGTGCGACGAGCTGGGCGTGGAATATATCCGCATCCCGACCCAGATTGGCCCGATCATCTTCGATATCCGCAAGGAGGAGAACCCCTGCGCGCTGTGCGCCAAGATGCGCCGTGGCGCGCTGCACGAAGCCGCGAAGGCCGCCGGCTGCAAAAAGGTCGCGCTCGGCCACCACTTTGACGACGTGGTGGAGACCTATATGCTTTCGCTGTTTTATGAGGGCCGCATCTCCTGCTTCCAGCCGGTAACCTTTCTTGACCGCACTGGAATCACGCTCATCCGGCCGCTGCTGTATACGCCGGAGTACTATGTCCGCTCGTTCGCCGCGCGGCATGTGCTTCCGATCGTGCATAACCCCTGCCCCGCGGACGGCAACACCAAGCGGCAGGAGATCAAGGACCTGCTTAAAAGCCTTGAACAGACCATGCCCGGCCTGCGCGAGCGGATTTTCGGCGCGATCCAGCGCTACCCGCTGAAGGGCTGGGCGCCCGACCGCACGCGCACCCCCAAACGGCCCAAATAGAAAAACCGCCCTGGGCGGTTTTTTTCATTTTTTACACAAATCCCTTTGAGTTCCGTCCGGTTTTATGTCATACTGGAATCAGACCAAACCACATGCAGAAAGAGGCGTTTTCATGGACAACCGCACCGAAAGACAGAAATACCTGCGCCTGCTCGCACAACAGTATCCCAACGTGCGCGCGGCCAGCAGCGAGATCATCCACCTACAGGCCATCCTCAGCCTGCCCAAGGGCACCGAGCATTTCATGAGCGATCTGCACGGCGAGGCCGAGGCTTTCGTGCATATCCTGAACAACGCTTCGGGCGCTGTGCGGGAAAAGGTGGACATCGTGCTGCGCGACGCTCTGCCCGCGGACGAGCGCGCGCGGCTCGCCACGCTCATCTATTATCCGGAGGAAAAGCTTTCCGAGCTGGCCGACGCGGCCCCTAACCGCGCGGAGTGGTACCGCATCACCCTGCGCCGGCTGATCGAGATCTGCCGCCTGTGCGCCTCCAAATATACGCGCGCCAAGGTGCGCCGCGCGCTGCCCGTCTGGAACGGTGACATCATCAACGAGCTGCTCAACAAAAACAATGATATCTTCAACAAGCGCGAGTATTTCGACACGGTTATCGCCTCCATCATCGAAACCGACTGCGCGGAGGAATTCATCATCTCCATGTGCAACCTGATCAAGCGCCTGGTCGTCGACCACCTGCACATCGTGGGCGATATTTTTGACCGCGGCCCGCGCGCGGACATCATCATGGACCTACTGATGGAGCACCACTCGGTCGATATCCAATGGGGCAACCACGACGTGCTGTGGATGGGCGCCGCCACGGGCAGCCGCACCTGCATCGCAACCGTCCTGAGCAACTCGATCACCTACAACAATCTGGATGTCATCGAGACCGGCTACGGCATCAGCCTACGCCCGCTCGCGCTGTTCGCGGATGAAACCTACCGCAGCTCGGACATATCCTGCTTTCTCCCCAAGACCGTGGAGGAGGGCGAGCAGTCCAAGGTGGATGTCACCCGCGCCGCGCGCATGCACAAGGCAATCGCGGTCATCCAGTTCAAGCTGGAGGGTCAGACCATCATGCGCAACCCCTCGTTCCGCATGGACGACCGCTTGCTGCTCGACAAAATCGACTTCTCAGGCGGCACGGTGCGGCTCCCCTCGGGCGTTTACCCGCTGCGCGACTGCGATTTCCCGACCATCGACCCTGCCGACCCCTACCGCCTGTCCGAAGCCGAGGCCGAGCTGATGGGGCAGCTCAAAAACTCGTTCCTGCGCAGTGAAAAGCTCCAGCGTCATATCCGCTTCCTCTATTCCAAGGGCGGGCTGTACAAGTGCTTCAACGGCAACCTTCTGTACCACGGCTGCATCCCGATGGACGACAGGGGAGAATTCCTCACGTTCTCGTTCGGCGGGAAAACGCTTTCCGGCAAGGCGCTGATGGACTGGTGCGAAACCGCCGCGCGACAAGGCTATTATGCCCGCGAGGGAACGCCGGAGCGGCAGTTCGGCAAGGATTTCCTATGGTTTTTGTGGTGCGGGCGCAACTCCCCCTCGTTCGGCCGCGACCATATCGCAACGTTTGAGCGCCGCCTGATCGCCGATCAGGCGACCTGGGCCGAGCCAAAAAACCCCTACTATTCCTTCTACAACGAGGACGCCGTGTTCGTGCGCATTCTGCGCGAATTCGGGCTGGAGGGCGAGCACTGCCATATCGTCAACGGCCATGTGCCGGTCAAGACCAAGGACGGGGAAAGCCCGATCAAGGCGGGCGGCCGCCTGATCGTGATCGACGGCGGCTTCTGCCGCGCGTACCAGCCCACCACCGGCATCGCGGGCTATACGCTGGTATACGATTCCTGGGGCATCCACATCACGGCACACGAGCCGTTTCCAGGCAGACGCAACGCCATTCGGGACAACAAGGATATCCTGTCCACCTCCATGGCGTTCGACCGGTCGGAAAACCGCATCCGCATCAGCGAGACCGACAACGGCCGCGCGCTTCAGCAGACGATCGACGACCTCAAGGACCTGCTGGCCGCGTTCCGGCGCGGCGAGATCAAGGAGGATAACAGCGGCGCCGAATAAGCGCCGCCCGTCCGTCCACGCACAGCAAAAAACCGCAGCCTGACGGCTGCGGTTTTTTCATAGCAACGCTTACTCCGCTACGGCGATCGAGCGGAAATTTTCCAGATAATAGTCCGCGTTTTCATCATCCATGATTACGCAGACCAGATTGCCGACGCTGTCGATCTTGACGTTTTCGTCCGCCACGCCCACGCAGATCCACTTGCGCGGGTCCACGCTTTCGGCCAGCTTGCTCTTGGCCGCGTCCACGTCCGCACCGTCCGCAAGGCGGAGCAGGACCACCGAGTGCGCCTGCGAGGTGATCGCGGACTCGGAGGCAAGGCCGGCCTCAAACGCGATATCCTCGGTGCCGAGGTACCACTGCAGCCCTCGGCTCATGCCGTCCGCGCCCATGCCGCTGTACAGCGGAGTCTGCATGACCATGCCGCCGTACGGCTTATTGCCATAGACCTTTTCCATCAGCGAAACCAGAGCGGCGTCCGCCTCCGGCTCCTGCGGTTCCTCCGGCGACTGAGGCTCGTCGGATTTCTTGTAGCCCCATTCCGCTTCGCCGTAGGGCTTCATAAACAGGTCGTAGTACTCATCATAACGGGCGGCGTAAACACTCTCGATCTGCGGGTCGAATGTATAGGCTGTGCCGTCGATTGTGATCTCGGTCCAAGCGTGTACCGATTCGCTGCCCTTGGGGCTGACGCCCGTGCCGACGACCGTCTTGGCATCATAGCCGACCTGGCGCGCCAGATAGGTGAACAGGGATGCCCAGGAGTAGCAGTTTCCCCTGCCCGTTTTGAGCATGTTGATCGCCTGCTCGATCTCCCAGCCGGCCTTGGAGGTATCGACCTCGCCAATGCCCAGATAGCCAAACGAACCCTTGGCGTACAAGTATACCGCCCTCAGGCGCTCCATCTGGGTCAATCCGTCCTTCAGCACGTTGCCCACCGCCGGAGCGAGCAACCGATCCAGCTCCTCCGAGCCGGTCGTGTAGCGGCCGTTACGGTCCAGCTCCAGATTGTCGATCACCACGTTGTGATCAAACTGCCCGTCCGCGTTGACATGGAACAGCATGCCGCTTATGTTCTGCCAACCTTCCGCCAGACCGGAAACCTCCCTGTCAAAGCCGGTCCAGCTCTCGATCCCGTCGGTTATCTCATATTCGTGGTCTGTGGTCGCTTCCAGCATGTCCAGATAAGCCCAGTGCGTATCCGGCACGTCCGGCATGATGCGGATGCCCTCGCTGGTAGCAGCCGTCACCGCGTCGCCCGCACGGCCCAGCACGCGGTTGAGGATGGCGACGGTTTCCGCGCGGGTGATCGGGTCGTCCGGCCGGAACAGGCCGGACGGGTCGCCGGAGATCCAGCCCTGCGCCAGCGCGGTCTGCACCGCGCCGTGCGCCCAGTGGGAGGCGGGTACGTCGGCAAACGTCCGCTCCGTGCCGATATCATCATGCGGGAAGCGCGCGAGGATGGTGACGAACTCCGCGCGGGTAATCGCCATGTCCGGCAGGAACGTGCCGTCCGCATAGCCGCTCACCAGGCCGAAGCCAGCCATCTGGCGCACCGCGTCCGCGTACCACGCGGAAACGTCCACATCCGTGAACAGATGATCCCCGTTTGCCGCTTTTGTGGTCAGGAGTGAAGCGATCAGCTTGCACGCCTCCGCGCGGATGATCGGGATATCCGGCCGGAACGTGCCGTCCGCATAGCCGTTCATATACTGCATGTGGTCGGCCGTATTAAGCTGCGGCACGGGCGCGCCGTCTGTTTCATTCGAGGCGGCGGCGCATGCGGAAATCGGCAGTGTCGTTACCGCCATCAGCGCCGCAAGCGAAGCCGCGGTCAGTCTTTTTTTCATGTGTTTGGGATTCCCCTTTCCTGATTCTCTGGAGGGTTAGACGGAGCCGCCGCCGTCCGGTTCCCTGTCCCCCGCGTTTTTTTGTGTTTTTTCCGTTTTATCCTGCTGCTCCGCCTCATCCGGATCAAGCACGATGGGGATAAGCGACGCCGCCAGCTTCCCCCTGCCGCGGGTCTTGACGTAAAAGAACCCGATCGCGGAAAAAATGACCGCGCCGACAAAATTCACCAGCAGATCCTTCATCGTGTCGATCAGGCCGATATCCAGATAGCCGCCTGGGAACTGCATCCAGTCCTTCCCGTTAACGATCAGGCTCTCGATCGGTTCATGCACGACCGTGTTGAGACCCGTGGGGTTGAGGGACACGGAATTGACCGTTTGGACGAGGAAATCCTTTTGCATATCCGTTCCGAAAAACTGATCCATGCCGAATTCAAAAAACTCCCACAAAACGCCAACCGTCATGGAAAAGCAGAACGCCACGATCGCCAGGAACAGCGGCGACAGCTTAAAGGAAAACCGCTCACTCCGGTTGAACAGATCGATCAGGGAGAAGCCGACCGCCGCGACCAGAAAGCCGTTGATAGTGTGCAGCATGGTGTCCCAGCCGGGTATGATCGTATAAAACGAGTTGATTTCGCCCAGTATTTCCGCCGCATAGATAAAGCAGTAGATGATCCCCTCCATCAAAGGCGGGATATCGATTGCCAAGCTGCGCTCGATCAGCATGGGTACGCAGAACAGGATCAGCGCGAGCAGCGCCACGAACATATTCTCATAGCGGTGCATGAAAGCCGAACGGATGAACGTCAGAATGATAAAAAAGGACAGCACGCCGCGGATGGTCAGCCGCCGCCGCACCCGCCTGCGCGTTTCTACCGCGCTTTCTGCCTTTGCCGGTTTATTTCTTCTTTTGAACATGAGCTCTCCTCTCCGCCGGTCTGTGATTTCCAACTATCATACAGTATAGCATACCACGCGGCAAAAGGAAAGGATGCTTTCCCCGCTCTTTTTTGTCCGCCGCCCTGCCGGCCGCCTCCCCCAAATTTTATTTCGTTTCAATCCGGCTCTTGACAAATAGCGCGCCGGCGGTTACAATAAAAGCGTTATCCGCGGGTGTAGTTCATCGGTAGAACGGCAGCTTCCCAAGCTGCATAGGTGGGTTCGACTCCCATCATCCGCTCCATATCCCGAAAGGCCCCCCTGAAAACAGGGGGGCCTTGTTTTACCGGCTTGCCCTTCCGGCGCTGGTCGGGATGCATTCCCTTATCGCCATACCGCTATCCATATGCGGTTCGCCAGGGCGTGCAGCCCGTCCTCCAGCCTTGCGGCCACGGCGCTCAGAAGCAGCCATGCCAAGCTGTAAGGCAGGCAGATCTGCCCCATAAAATTGAGGGGCATATCGCTGTAATCCCACACATTCCATCCCAGCCACCTGTTTACGATCAGCCCCGTCGCCAGTTCCAGCAACGTCACCGCCGCCGCGCCGGCCGCAGCCTGCGCCCAGAGCGGCGGCGCGCAGCCCTGCCGCTCGTTGAGCCGCCCGATCACGACAAAGCACACGCCGCCCAGCAGCAGCATGGTCGGATGGCTGCGGCCGCGCCACAACACCTCTATCCCCATGTAGACCAAGCCGCCCAACACGCCGAACACGGCATGCTCCACAACCGATCGCTTCATTTCTTCCCCCTCCTGCCGCCTGTCTAACCGCCTGATCGTCGAAATCCTGCGTTTTTTGTGGAAAAACAAAATTCCCTGTGGTATAATGCCTTATATCCTAACCAATGCTTCAAGGAGTGTCTATGAGTCAGCCTCTTTACCCCCGCCGGCCGCAGCGCCGCGCGAAAAAATCCAGGCGGCTGCTGCTGTTGGCGCTGGCCGCTGTTTTCCTCGTGTCTACCGCAGTAACCATATTCGTGGCATACCACGCCCACCACAGCATCATCAAAAACGCGCTCGGCCTGCGCAATATCCAGGTGGATCATGTCCTGCTGCAGACCGGCAGCCCGTTCTATACATATGAGGACAGCGGAAAAAATATTATCGCCTCGCCGGGCATCGACGTTTCCACCTTCCAAGGGGAAATCGACTGGCAGGCGGTCAAGGAATCGGGCGCGGAATTCGCCATCATCCGCGCCGCCTACCGCGGCTATGAAACCGGCCGGCTCGTGCCGGACGATACGTTTGAAAAAAATATCCAGGGCGCCGCGGACGCCGGCCTGCAGGTGGGCGTCTACCTTTACTCCCAGGCCCTGAACGAAGCCGAGGCCGAGGAGGAGGCCGATTACCTGCTCGATTTGATCCGCGACTATCCGGTCGGGTATCCGGTTGTATACGACCAGGAGGAATACTCAGCGGGTCAGACGCGGACGGACGGCCTGAGCGGCGAACAGGCGACGCTGAACGCGCTCGCTTTCTGCCGGCGCATTTACAAGGCCGGCTACTTGCCCATGATCTATGTCAATACCGACTGGGCGCACAATATGTACGATATGGAAAAGCTCGACCACTATCCGGTCTGGTATGCGGACTATACGGCAAGCCCCTCCCTTCCGGGCGGCTTTGCCATGTGGCAGTATACGGACGAGGGCCGGATTTCCGGCATCGAAGGGCCGGTCGACCTGAACCTGCTGTTCCTGCCCGCGGAATGAGCATCCGGCAAACCAGCCTCCTGCGGAGGCTGGTTTTTTTATAAATCCCCCAATCATGGGAGCCTATGCCGTAAAAGGCTGATATTACCACGCCTGCTTGAGATTATAATTGCTATCCCCGCATAATCCTGTTACAATAAAAACAAAGACAGTGTGCGGTCCTTTCACATGTGCCGCCGCGTACCGGCGCGGCGCGCCGCACAGCGCCCCAACCGCATCAGGACAAGGAGGAATATTATGAACACAGCGGGTACGATCCCCTCCGCCGAGGATATCAAGCGCGTTAAAGGGCTTGGCTTCCTGCGGGATAAGAACACAAAGGATTGCTTTAACGGCCGCGTCATCACCCGTAACGGTAAGATCACCGCCGCGGAAAGTCGCGCGATCGCCGAAGCCGCCGAGCGCTTCGGCAACGGCGAAATCGCCATGACCACCCGCCTGACCGTTGAGATCCAGCATGTCCCCTATGACAATATCGAGCCGATGCGCGCGTTCCTCAAGGAGCACGGCCTGGAAACCGGCGGCACCGGCCCAAAGGTCCGGCCGGTCGTTTCCTGCAAGGGTACAACCTGCCAGTACGGCCTGATCGATACCTATGCGCTCTCGCGCGAGATACACGACAAGTTTTTTATCGGCTGGCATGAGGAGCGCCTGCCGCACAAGTTCAAGATCGCGGTCGGCGGCTGCCCGAACAACTGCGTCAAGCCCGACCTGAACGATATTGGCGTCATCGGCCAGCGTGTACCCGCCCACGATATGGACAAGTGCCGCGGCTGCAAGGTCTGCCAAATTGAAAAGGCCTGCCCGATCGGCGCCAGCAAGCTGGGCGACGGCAAGCTGGATTTCAACAGCGAGGCTTGTAACCACTGCGGGCGCTGCTACCAGAAGTGTCCGTTCGGCGTGGTCGGCGCCAAGGTGCAGGGCTATGCGGTCTATATCGGCGGGCGCTGGGGCAAGCGCACCGCTATGGGCCGCAAGCTCGACCGCATTTTCACCGATAAGGACGAGGTGCTCGCGGTCATCGAACGCGCGCTGACGCTGTTCCGCGACCAAGGCAGGCAGGGCGAGCGCTTTTCGGACACCATCGCCCGCCTGGGCTTTGAACCCGTGCAGCAGCAGCTTCTCGCGGACTGAGCTTCCCTGTTTTTTCGGGCTTCCCCCAAAAGGGAAGCCCTTTTTATTGCTTTTTTTGTTTTGGTATGCTAATATTTAGTTAGTATAAGTAACTGATGGAAAGGCGGTGCATATATGGCCAGCGCAGAGCAGCTCAATTCCTTTCTGGTCGATATGTTCGGCCGCATCAATAAAATTGAGGAGCGCGTCATGGCAGAAGGCCTGGGCAGCGCGGTTTCGATCACCGAAATCCATATCATCGAAAAAATCGGAGCGCTTGAGCCGATCCGCATGAGCGAGGTCGCGCGCTCAATCGGCGTCACGCTGGCCACCCTGACCGTGGCCTGCGACAAGCTGGAGGCAAAAGATCTCGTGCGGCGCTCGCGCGACAAAAGCGACCGTCGCGTGGTCAACGTCACGCTCACCGACAAGGGTCGCGCGGCTTACGAATACCACCGCGCGTTCCACGACCGCATGATCGCGTCGGTCATGGACACGCTCTCGCCCGAGCAGGCTGCTATTCTGGCGCAGAGCCTGGAAAAGCTGCAGGACTTCTTCCAGCAGGAAGAGGCCGGAATGGGGGGCGCCGCAAATGGATAACCTGATTTTCTGTCTCAACGCCACCGTACCAATTTTTGTCCTGATTATTTTGGGCAAGCTGCTGCAGCGGTGGCATTTTTTCTCTCCCGCCACGATGAAGGATATGGACAACCTGGTGTTCAAATTGCTGCTGCCCATTTCTCTCTTCCGCAGCATCTCCTCTAACAGCATCGCCGAGCAGTTCGACCTGCGTTTTTTCCTGTTCTGCTTCTGCGCGACGCTGCTCTCGTTCTTCGTGATCTGGGCGGGCGCGAGCCTGCTGCTGCCCGAAAAGGCCATGGTCGGCGCGTTCACCCAGGGTGCTTTCCGCGGCTCCCAGGCGATCCTCGGCATGGCTTTTATGATGAACCTTTACGGCAACGCCGGCCTGGTGCCGTTGATGATCCTGGCAAGCGTACCACTGTTCAATATTTTCTCGGTCGTTGCGCTCACGCTGAGCGCCGCCGAACCCTCTCAGAAAAAGGGGCTTGCGGGCCGCACGCTTCACGGCGTAGTCACCAACCCCATCATCCTCGGCATCCTGATCGCGCTGCCGTTCTCTTTCCTGCAGGTCGAGTCCCCCGCCATGGTGGCCAAAACGCTCGACGCGCTGGCAAACTGCGCCACGCCACTCGCCCTGCTCAGTATCGGCGCGAGCTTTGAGGGCGCCAAAGCGTTCAAGAAGATCGTACCAACCTCGGCTGCGTCGTTCATCAAGCTGGTCGGCCTGCCGATCGTGTTCCTGCCGGTTGCTGTCTGGATGGGCTTCCGCGGGCAGGCGCTTGTGACCATCCTGATTATGCTTGGCACGCCCGCCCCTCCGGCCGGCTACGTTATGGCGAAAAAGCTGCACGGGGATGCGGAACTCGCCTCCTCCATCGTTGTTGTGACCACCGCGTTCAGCGCGGTGACGCTGACCGTACTGCTGTACATCGTACGCGTGCTCGGACTGGTCTGACCGCCGTGTCCGCACGCAGCCAAAAGGAGTCTTTACCATGGATATTATTGTCAAAAAATTTGAGCCGTCGCTGAATGCGGCGGCGGTCGCAATCTGGAACGAGGTCGTCGAGGAGGGCATGGCTTTCCCGCAGACCGAGACGCTCGATCATCCCTCCGGTCTGGCGTTCTTTAGCGAGCAGTCCTTTACCGGCGTTGCGGTCGATCAGGAGAGCGGCCAGGCCGTCGGCCTTTATATCCTGCATCCCAACAACGTGGGCCGATGCGGCCACATCTGCAACGCGAGCTATGCCGTAAAAAGCGGGCTGCGCGGGCAGCATATCGGGGAGACGCTCGTGCGGCACTGCATGGAAGCCGCCAAGGACCTCGGCTTCCGTGTGCTGCAATTCAACGCGGTCGTCCGCACCAACGCGCCCGCGCTCGCGCTGTACCGGCGGCTCGGCTTTGTACAGCTCGGCATCATCCCCGGCGGCTTCCGCAGGAAGGACGGCCGATACGAGGATATCATCCCGCACTACCATGTTCTGTGACCGTATATATCATTGACATTATCCCTTCATACTGGTATTGTAAAGATAACAATGCCAGCATGGAGGGATTTGCTATGCCGGATTTTTCTGCGATGGATGTACTGCGTTTTTTTGACCGCCGCCCGCGCGAGCTTGAACTGTACCAGGCTTTTGCCGCCAAGGTGCTGGCTGCCCGTCCGGATACCCATATCCGCGTGCTGAAAAGCCAGATCACCCTGGAAAACCGGCACGGGTTTGCGTTTGTCTCCCTGCCGCGCCGCAAGGTCGGCGAGCCGTCTGTCGTGGTCAGCATCGGGCTGCCGTACCGGATATCCTCACCGCGCATCTGGATGGCGGTCGAGCCGTACCCCAACCGATGGACGCACCATCTACTTCTCTCAGATGAGACACAGCTCGATGCGGAGCTGATGGGCTGGATAACAGAAGCCGCCGCATTTGCGGCGGCCAAATAAGCCCACTTTTGGCCACACCCTGCAAGGAGGTTCTATGCTCACCTATCATCTCGATCCGCACGCCAAAACCCCGCTGTATGAACAACTCTACCGCGCGGTGCGCGCGGATATTATGTCCGGCACGCTCGCGGGCGGCGAACGCCTGCCCAGCAAACGGCAGCTCGCCGCCAACCTGCGCATCAGTCAGATCACGGTCGAAACCGCTTACAGCCAGCTTCTGGCCGAAGGTTATCTGGTTTCCGAGCCGCGGCGCGGCTATTTTGTGCAGCGTCAGCTCGCTGTGCCGGCCGCCCCGCCCCGCGTTGCGGCTGCGCAGGCACCGCAGCGTAACGCTCCGGAGCCGGTCTGCCGTTATGATTTCCGCACCAACATCGTGGACAACGGCTGCTTCCCGTTTTCCACCTGGGCGCGCTTATCGCGCAGCGTGCTGAGCGAATACTCCGACCGCCTGCTGCGCGTGACCGACCCCTGCGGCGCGTCTGAGCTGCGCGCGGAGATCGTTCGCTACCTGTACGATTTTCGCGGAATCAACGTGTCGCCGGACAATATTCTGGTGGGCGCGGGGTCGGAATACCTGATGCATCTGGTCATCCAGCTTTTGGGCCGCGACCGTGTGTACGCATTGGAAAACCCCGGCTACCGCAAGCTGTACCAGATCTTCGCGGTGAACGGCATCACAGCGCGCCCGATCCCGCTGGACAAGCAGGGCCTGCGCGCGGATGCGCTCGCCGCGAGCGACGCCTCCGTGGTCTACCTGACGCCCTCACACCATTTCCCGCTCGGCACGGTCATGCCCGCGGCGCGGCGGCTCGAGCTGCTGCGCTGGGCCTCCGCCGCTCCGGACCGGTATATCATCGAGGATGATTACGACAGTGAGTTCCGCTATGCCTCCCGCCCCATCCCCGCGCTGGGCGAGCTGGATCGCGCAGGCCGCGTGGTGTATGTCAACACCTTCGCCAAAAGCCTGGCGCCCGGCCTGCGCATCAGCTATCTGGTGCTGCCGGACGCGCTCATGGCCCGCTACCGCGCGCAGTTCTCGCTCTATTCCTCCACCGTACCCAGCTTTGACCAGCATACGCTCGCCGCGTTTATGCGCACGGGGGGCTTCGAACGGCATATCAGCCGCAGCCGCAAGGTGTACCAAGCGCGGCGCGACGCGCTCATGGCCGCGCTCGACCGGGAGCTGGCCGGCCTGCCGCACGAGGTTTCGCGCTCCGAAGCCGGACTGCACCTGCTGCTGCATATGCGCAGCGGCATGCTGGAAGGCGAGCTGATCAACCGGGCACGCGCGGTCGGGGTGCGGGTCTACGGTCTGTCCGCCTATTACACGCCGCCGGTCAAGCCGCCGCGGGCCACGCTGGTGCTCGGCTACGCCGGCCTGACCGAGCGCCAGATCGACGAAGCCGCCGCGCTTCTGCGTCAGGCCTGGGACGGCCGCTGAAGCAATAAGCCCTGATACTGTCAGGGCTTATTTTCTTCTTTTTCCTTATCCTCTTTCTTTACCGAGTGGGCGAACACCACCGACTGGTCTCCGAACCGCTCCCGCAGTGCATCCACCGTCCGGTCCAGCCGGCGCTGCTTTTCGCGCGCCTGCCGCGCTTCCGCTGCGTCAAACAGGGAAAGCTGCTCGCACGACTGCGCTTCGGGCAGCAGGTTCGCCGCCGTGACCGACAGCATCCGGATCGGCCTGCCGATCTGCCAGTGCGCGCGCAACAGGGCCATGGAAATATCGATCAGCGCGCGCGTGGAATTGGTCGGGCGTTCCAGCGTGACCTGCCGCGAGCGGTTGCGGAATTCCGGATCGCGGATGCCGAGCTGCACGGTCTGGCACACCAGCCCATGCCGCCGCAAGCGGCGGCCGACATTGTCGCACAGTGCGGTCAGCCCCATCCGGCATTCGTCCTCGCCCACCAGATTATGCGCGAATGTCATGCTGTTCCCCACGGATTTGACCTCGCGCTCCTCGTAAAACGGGCGCACCGGCTCGTCGTCCTCCCCGCGGGCGTAGCACAGCAGGGTGTCGCCCATTTTCCCGAAAACGCCGTGCAGGAACGCAGGGTCGCACACGGCCAGATCGCCTATGGTATACACGCCCAGGCGGCTGAGCTTATCCAGCGCATGCCGACCCACATACAGCAGCGCGCTGACCGGCAACGGCCAGACCTTGTCCTTGTAATTCCCGCGCGAAAACACGGTTGTCCCGTCCGGCTTTTTGTAATCGCTGCCCAGCTTGGCGAACGCGCGGTTGAACGACACGCCCACCGAGATCGTCAGCCCTACCTCCACGCGCATGCGGCGGCGCAGCTCGTCCGCGATCTGCTCCCCCGTGCCGAACAGATGTGCCGTTCCGGTTACATCCAGAAAGGATTCATCAATACCGAACGGGTCAACCAGATCGGTATACTGTAGGTACAACTCGTTGCACCGGCGTGAATATTTGACATACTCCGACCGGTGCGGCGCGACCAGGCGTAAGTCTGGACACTTACGCCTGGCCTGCCAGATGGTCTCGGCCGTTTGTACACCGAACGCTTTCGCTTTCTCATTTTTTGCAAGGATGATGCCGCGCCGGCTTTCCGGATCGCCGCAGACCGCGCTCGGCCCTTCGGCCAGCGTGGGGTCGAGCAGCGTCTCCACCGAGACATAAAACGCGTTACAGTCACAGTGCAGGATCGTGCGTTCCACAGCATCCCCTCCCACCGAACATTTGTTTCTTTTATTATACCGTGAAAATTCCGTCTTGACAACCGTATCCGATCAGGTCTATACTGAGTTTGCAAGCAAGGGTGCCGTGATGAGCGGCTGAGAGGGCGAGAGCCTAACCTTTTGAACCTGTTGGTTAACACCATCGTAGGGAAGCTGTCGCATCGCAGAACATTCAAATGCCCCGGTTTTACCGCATGGTGAAACCGAGGCATTTTTTCTTGCGGAAAAGAGGGGGTATTTTGATGAAAGTAAACGGACAAACACAGCCCTGCCCTGCGTTACTGACCGTGCAGGCCCTTGTGCAGTCGCGCGGCCTTGACCCGCAGCGCGTGGCGGTGGAAAAGAACGGGCATATCATCCCGCGCAGCCGCTTTGCAGAGGAGACGCTGTGCGACGCCGACACGGTCGAGATCGTACAGTTCGTGGGCGGAGGCTGAATACGATGGTTTTAACACAGAAAGAGCTGCACGACGCGCTCTCCGGCCGGCACGGCGCCGCTGTTCAGGCGCAGCTCGACCGCGCCGCGGTCGGCATCGCGGGGCTGGGCGGACTCGGCTCCCATATCGCCGTATCGCTCGCGCGGCTCGGGGTCGGCCGGCTAGTGCTTGTCGATTTCGACGTGGTCGATGTGACCAACCTCAACCGCCAGCACTATACCATGAAAGACATCGGCATCCCCAAAACACTCGCCCTCCTGGAACAACTAGAGGCAATCAATCCATACTTAAATTACGAAACGTATACCGAGCGCATCATTCCGGCAAACGCCGCCCGTCTGTTCGCGGGCTGCGACGTGGTATGCGAGGCGTTCGACCGCCCCGACCAGAAAGCCATGCTGATCGAAACGCTGCTCGAACAGCAGCCGAAAACCCCTATCGTCTCCGGCAGCGGCATGGCAGGCTTCGGCTCGGCCAACGCCATCCGCACGGAACGGCGGTTCGGCCGCCTGTACCTCTGCGGGGACGGAATGAGCGATGTATCCGACGGGCTGGGGCTGATGGCGCCGCGTGTCGCAGTCTGCGCGGCGCACCAGGCGGCCATGACGCTGCGCCTGCTGCTAGGCGAGCACGAACCGTAACGGGCAAAAAAGAAAAAGGCCCTGCGGGCCTTTTTCCGGATGGGGTCGGCGCTTACTCCTCACGGGGCAACTCAGAGGCGCAGTGCGCGCATTTGGTCGCCGCGATCGGGATATCGCTGCAGCAATACGGGCATTTCTTGGTCGTCGGGGCGGCGGGCGCGTCCGGCTTTCTTCCCAGGCTGGTCAGCTTGTTGACCGCCTTGAGCATGCAGAACAGCACGAACGCCATAATCAGGAAATTGATGACCGAGGTCAGGAACGCGCCGTACTTGAGTTCGATTCCCGCAATCTGCAGTGTGAACGCGCTCAGGTCGGTGTTGCCCGCCAAGCCGAGGAGCGGGTTAATCAGGTTATCGGTCAGCGAGGTCACAATGCTGGTGAACGCGCCGCCGATGATAACACCGATCGCCATATCCATCACGTTGCCGCGCAGCGCGAAGGACTTGAATTCCTCAATAAACTTTTTCATACTGGCACCTCAAAATCTTTTATTTTTCTCCCTTTTCATAGTATATCGACCTTTTTCGAGCCGGTCAAGCAAAAATTCACAAAAAAAGGAGTGCTTTTTATGGCAGACAAGCTGATTCTGGGCGGGCATGAATTCACCTCCCGCTTCATCCTCGGTTCGGGCAAATATTCGCTCGACCTGATCAACGCCGCCGTACATCACGCGGGCGCACAGATCATTACCCTCGCGCTGCGCCGTGCGAATGAAGGCGGCGTGGCCAACATTCTGGACTATATCCCCTCGGGCGTGACCCTGCTGCCCAATACCTCGGGCGCGCGCAACGCGGAGGAGGCCGTGCGCATCGCGCGCCTGTCGCGCGAATGTGGCTGCGGCGACTTTGTCAAAATCGAGATCATGCGCGACAGCAAATACCTGCTGCCCGACAATCAGGAAACCATACGCGCGACCGAAATCCTCGCCAAAGAGGGCTTTATCGTCATGCCGTACATGTACCCTGATCTGAATGTTGCCCGCGACCTGGCCGGCGCGGGCGCGGCGTGCGTCATGCCACTCGGTGCGCCGATCGGTACGAACAAGGGCCTGACGACACGGGAATTCATCCAGATCCTGATCGACGAGATCGACCTGCCCATCATCGTGGACGCAGGCATCGGCCGCCCCTCGCAGGCCTGCGAAGCCATGGAAATGGGCGCGGCCGCGGTCATGGCAAACACCGCGATCGCCACCGCGGGCGACATTCCGGCGATGGCGGCAGCGTTCCGGCAGGCGATCGAAGCGGGCCGCACGGCGTATCTCGCCGGATTAGGGCGCGTGCGCGAAACCGCGTCCGCCTCCTCCCCGCTGACCGGCTTTTTGCACGATTGAGCCGCGTCCCCCCGAAAACCGCAGGAAAGGAACTTTTTCATGAACGACAACAAGACGGAGATCGTCTCCGCAAGCTATATCACCGCCGAAACCGACCACATGGCGTACCAGCCCGGCATGGACGACATCGGCTCGGAAATACAGGACGGGGTTATCGCCCGTATGAACGCCTACGACGCGAACCGCTACACCGCCGCGGATGTGCAGCGCGCGCTGCAGCGTGATGTGCTGCAGCCCGAGGATTTCGCCGCGCTGCTGTCGCCTGCGGCCGCGCCTTTCCTCGAACAGATGGCGCGGCGCGCGCAGGCCGAAACGCGGAAGCACTTCGGCAACTCGGTGCAGATGTTCACCCCGCTGTACATCGCCAACTACTGTGAAAACTACTGCGTCTACTGCGGCTTCAACTGCCATAACAAGATCCGCCGCGCCAAGCTCGACGCGAAGGAGATCGAACGGGAGCTGCAGGCGATCGCGGCCACCGGCCTGCAGGAAATCCTGCTGCTCACCGGCGAAAGCCGCTCCATGTCGCCGGTTTCCTACATCGGCGAGACGGCCAGGTGCGCGCGCAAGTATTTCCGTGTGATCGGCGTCGAAATCTATCCGCTCAACGTAGAGGAATACGCCTACCTGCATGCGTGCGGCGTGGATTATGTGACCGTATTCCAGGAAACCTACGACGCGGACAAATACAAGACCCTGCACCTTGGCGGACATAAGCGCATCTTCCCCTACCGCCTGAACGCGCAGGAGCGTGCGCTGATGGGCGGCATGCGCGGCGTGGGCTTCGCGGCGCTGCTCGGCCTGTCCGACTTCCGCAGGGACGCGTTCGCGACCGGCCTGCACGCCCACCTCATCCAGCGCAAGTACCCGCACGCGGAGATCGCGTTCTCCTGCCCGCGTCTGCGGCCGATCATCAACAACGACAAGGTGGGGCCGAAGGACGTACACGAGCCGCAGCTTCTGCAGGTCGTGTGCGCCTACCGCATATTCATGCCGTTCGCGTCCATCACGATTTCGACGCGCGAGCGCGCGGACTTCCGTGACAACATCATCGGCATCGCCGCGACCAAGATCTCAGCAGGCGTCGATGTGGGTATCGGCGGCCATTCGGGCGAGGAAAAGGGCGACGAGCAGTTTGAAATCTCGGACGAGCGCTCGGTCGAGGAGGTCTATGATGCCATCTGCCGGCACGGGCTTCAGCCGGTCATGGCCGATTATCTGTACGTCTGACCACCGCAGGCATCCCACACGGGAGGGGGACTTTCTCCCGCAGCCTTTTGTCAGCCGCCGGAACACGGCGCGCCGCCGCGGACAGAGCGCACCGCATGCTGCGGCGGTCTGGGAAACGCCGTGTTCGGGTGACAATATAAGAAAAGGAGCATCAGCAAGCCATGAGAAACTATGCAACCCAGATGGACGCCGCCAAGCGCGGCATCGTCACGCCGGAGATCGAAACGGTCGCCAAAAAGGAGAACCGTCCGGTCGAGTTCATCATGGAACGCGTCGCAAAGGGTACGATTGCGATTCCGGCCAACATCAACCACAAAAGTCTGTCCGCGGAGGCGGTGGGCGACGGCACCCGTGTCAAGATCAACGTCAACCTCGGCATTTCGGGCGACTGCAAGGATTATGAGATGGAGATGCGCAAGGTACGCATGGCCATCGATATGGGCGCGGAATCCATCATGGACCTGTCCAACTACGGCAAGACCAATACGTTCCGCCAGCAGCTCATCGACCTTTCTCCCGCCATGATCGGCACGGTACCCATGTATGATGCAATCGGGTATCTGGAAAAGGACCTGCTGGAGATCTCCGCGCAGGATTTCCTGCGCGTGGTAGAGGCGCACGCCAGGGAGGGAGTGGACTTCATGACCATCCACGCGGGCCTCAACCGCCGCGCGGTCGAGGCCTTCATGCGCGAGGGGCGCAAAATGAATATCGTATCGCGCGGCGGCTCGCTGCTGTTCGCGTGGATGCAGATGACCGGCCACGAGAACCCGTTCTTCGAGTATTACGACGATGTGCTTGACATCCTGCGCCAATACGATGTGACCATTTCGCTCGGCGACGCGCTGCGCCCCGGCTGCCTGGCCGACGCCTCGGACGCGGGCCAGCTCAGCGAGCTGATCGAGCTGGGCAGCCTGACACGCCGCGCCTGGGCGCGCGATGTGCAGGTCATGGTCGAGGGGCCGGGCCATATGGCGATGGACGAAATCGCAGCCAACATGAAACTGCAGAAGCGCCTGTGCCACGGCGCGCCGTTCTATGTCCTCGGCCCGCTTGTAACCGATATCGCGCCCGGCTATGACCATATCACCTCGGCGATCGGCGGCGCAATCGCGGCGCAGGCCGGCGCGAATTTCCTATGCTACGTCACACCGGCCGAGCATCTGCGCCTGCCGGATGAGAACGACGTACGCGAGGGGATCGCTGCCAGCAAAATCGCGGCGCACGCGGCGGATATCGCGCTCGGCCTGCCCGGCGCGCGCGACCGCGACAACGCTATGGCCGAGGCCCGTCACCGGCTGGATTGGGAACGACAGTTCTCGCTCGCGCTCGATCCGGAAAAGGCCGAGCGATTTTACAACCAGGTGCCGCCGAGCGAACGGCACCAATGCTCGATGTGCGGCAAAATGTGCGCCGTGCGCACGACCAACCTCATTCTGGAAGGGAAAAAGATTGCGTTCTGCAGCGAAAAGGGCGCTTGCTGATGCAGACCGTTCCGGCAGGCCCGCCTTCCAGAAGATAAGAAAAACAGGCCGCGGCGCGGCCTGTTTTTTACGCTTCCCACGCGGCAGCCTTTTTACCGGCAGGGGGTATAATCGATTTCCGACCGCTCCTCCGTCGCCTCCAGCTTGAAGATGACAGGCCGCAGCCCATCGTTGCAGCTACAGATCGCTACGCCCGGCTTGCGGATCCAGTCGCCATAATAAAACGTTTCCTTTCCCGCGCCGTGTGCCAGCGCGAATACATACTGGTAGATGGCTTTCCACGCCTCGTCGCACAGCCCGTCCGGCTTGGCGTAATCAGCGTAGAACACCTGTCCCTCGCGGAGCATCGGGCAGGCCTTCAGCCCCTCGGCCCCATACTCCCGCGCGAGCTCTTCATCCAGCGTGGTTTTCAGCACCGTGATTTTTACCTTGTTCATATCCTTATCCCTCCTTTTCCCATTGTACTATAAAAGGGAAAGCGCGGGCAAGCCCGCGTCGGGAAATATCCGGTCCCGCCACGCGTCACAGGCTCCACAGCGCGGCAAAGCCCACGCGGAGCAGCGCGCCGCAGACGGCCAGCAGGATACAGAGCGCATACGGTGTGCGGCAGGTACGCAGCGAATACCGCCCCGTCGTTTCCCCGCTCTGCCACACCATCGCGCAGGCCGCCAGCAGGGCGGAAACGCTGAGCACAGCGGGTATGCCGGCCGCGCACAGCGAAAGCAGCAGGCTTTCCTCCCGCCCGACGCCGACCGCTACGGTCAGCGCAAGCACAAAGCCGCGCGCCGCTGCCAGTCCGGACAGGAAAAACGCCGCCGGACGCAGCAGCACGCATACTAGCGGCAGCGCCACCCATAGCACCGCGCACAGCACGCTTTTCACCGCCTGCCCCGGCAGCGCTGCAAGCATGGCGGTCAGCTCGACCGCACTGTCTCCCTCGCTGGCATGCAGGCCGGTGAGTCCGCCCGCCAGCGCGCCGCACAAAAACATGGCGCACAGGAACAGGAACGCCGGCGTGCGCACCAGGGAATCAAAAAAACCGAGAATATGCTGTTTCTTCATACGTCTCCCCCTCACGGAAGGTCATGAAACAACATATTCTCGGTTCGGAATTTTTAGAACCCGCTTCAGCGGCAGAGCGCGTCCACCATATCGCGGCAGGGCTGGTGCAGGAACAGCCGCACTCCGTCGTCGATCGCATAGGTCGCATACAGGCCGCCGTCCTCGCCGCGGTGGATGGTAGCGGCGATGATCTCCGTCCCAAAGACCACGCGCTCCTTGACGAACGCGATATCCACTGCGCCGCTGTCGCAGATGGTGACCAGCGTCCGCCCGCGGGTACACTGGGAAATCGGCGCAAGCTCGGTCCCCATCTCACGCCTGGATGCGCAGACCAGCACGATCTCGCTGTTGACCACGGCCGCGGCGCTGCTTTCGCAGAGCTGCACACCGCGCCCCGCGGCCGCTTCGACCGCCGCCTTGTCCTGCTCGGACAGGAACATATTGCCGGCGGGGATGATCTGCCGGTCCAGAATCGCGCGGACTAGGCGCGGCACATATTCATCCTCACCGATTACAGCTACACGGATATTATGCGGCATACCATCATCTCCTTTACGAAGCACTGAAAAATACAGTATTCATTATACGGCACAATATACCACATCTGCAACGAATTTTACAAAAACTTCACCTTAATCGGCACTGTGCTCAATTATTGCACATTTTATCCATTGCTTTCAAGTAGATTGCACATTCCAGGCGTTTGCGCTCCATTTCGCAGCCCAGATCGTAGGAATCGTTCATATCGTGGTTCATATTGTAATTTGCCGCCGAGCATCCGCCCGAGCAGTAGAACTTTGCCCAGCATTTCTGACACTTGGGGCGCGAATAAATATTCATGCCAGCAAAACGGGCCGCGATGTCCATATCGAACGACTGGTCGAGTACGCTGCCCTGCTTGAATTCCTCCTTGCCGACAAACTGGTGGCAGGGATAGATGTCGCCGTCCGGCGTGACCGCGACATACTCGTAGCCCGCGCCGCAGCCGCGCAGCCGCTTGACCACGCACGGTCCCTGGTCCAGATCGACCATGAAGTGAAAAAATGAGAACGGCTTCCCCGCCTTTCTCCGCTCCAGCATGATCTCGGTCAGGCGGTCGTACTCGGCCTCTATCTGGGGCAGGTCGGCCTCGGTCAGGTCATAGCCGCAGCCCGGGTCCGCTGTGACCGGCTCGACCGAAAGGCGGTTGAAGCCCGCGTCCGCAATATGGACGACGTCCTCGGCAAAGTCCAGGTTGTGCGAGGTGAACGTACCCCGCGCATAATAGTCCTTTTCCGGATCACGGGCATCGACCAGCGCCTTGAACTTAGGTACAATCACGTCATAGCTGCCCGCGCCGGACACGGTCTTGCGGAACTCATCGTTGACCGACGGGCGCCCGTCGAGTGAGAGCACGACGTTATCCATATTCTCGTTGATATACGCCTGCTTGTCCGCATCAAGCAGCAAACCGTTGGTGGTGATGGTAAAGCGGAACTTTTTGCCATGCTTTTCCTCCAGACTGCGGGCATAATCGACCGTCTGGACAACCGTATCCCACGCCATCAGCGGCTCGCCGCCGAAGAAGTCCACCTCGATATTATGCCGCTTTCCCGAACGCGCGATCACAAAATCGATCGCCTTTTTCGCAATCTCCGGCGGCATAATCTTGCGCCCCTGGCCGAAATCGCCAGTGGATGCAAAGCAGTATTTGCACCTGAGGTTGCAGTCATGCGCGACATGCAGGCAAAGCGCCTTGACCGGCGCGCCGACCGGTATGTAGCGGCTGACATCGATATAGTCGTCCTCCGCAAACAGCAGGCCAGCCCGCTTCAGCTCGTACAGCTCGCCATAGGCCTCGCGCACCTCTTCCGCCGGATACTGCGGCAATGCGTCCACGATCGCCTGCGGGCATGCTTCCGCCATATCGGCATCGATCAGACCGGACACGGCATAGCACAGCTCGTCCAGCACATGCACCGCGCCGGAGTTGACATCCAGCACGAAGTGCAGCCCGTTTTTCACATAACGATGGATCATTTTATTATTTCCTCCGATAATACAGCAAACAAGGCGCGCCTTGACCGGCACGCCTTGCGATTGACTTCATGGAACCCGCGGTTACTTCGCGTGTTCACACTTCTGGTTGGCCACCGTGCAAGAGGTCTTGCAGGCGGACTGGCAGGAAGTCTGGCATTCGCCGCAGCCGCCGTGGGCCGCGGTCTGCTTCAGGGTGGCAGAGGTCAGCGTGGATACATGCTTCATGATAATTCCCTCCTACTTTTTCAAATGACTGTAACGCTTTTTCTTGCGCATACTGGCGCCCGCCAAGCCGCCGAGCGCCGAAGCGGCCAGCGCGCAGAGCAGGCTGATCGCAATACGTACGATATGTGCCGGCTGGTCGAGCAGCGCGGCTCCTGTGGCCAGCAGGATCAGAAAAACCAACATCCCCGCGCCGAGCGCCCAGAAGAATCTGCCGCCGGAGGCGCGCTTTGCGGAAATAAACGCCGCTGCCAGACAGCCAAGCGCCAGAAAGGCCAGGGCAACCGGAGCGATCAGCCCTTCTTCCAGCGTCCCGCGCTGGACAAAAACCGCTCCCACCAGCATCAGAAACAGGGTTGTCAACAAGCCAGCCGCTGCGGACGGCAACAAAATGCCGGCCGGCGACCGGCCCTCATTGGTTTTTCTCATAGCTTACGCATCCTCCCGCCGAACATATGATAGTTTAGCATATTCGGCAAGAATCAAGGATATTACTTAGCGTCCTTATTGGCATCCTTGGGGGCTTCGACCGTTTCGGTCGGCTCGGCCTCCTTGCCGCGGATCGCCCAGCGGTAAATCTTGAGCTTGGTGCGGTCGTTCGACGACTCGATGATCAGCACGTCGTCCTTGATGTTGACGACACGGCCAATGAAGCCGCCGATCGTAGAAATCTCATCGCCCACCGCAATCGAGTTGCGCATCTCGCGTTCCGCCTTGTCGCGCTTGCGCTGCGGACGGATCAGCAGGAAATAGAACAGAACGATGATAATGACCAGCGGAGCAAAGCTCATGATTGCATTCAGGTATTCCTGTCCACCTGGCATTTGTTACACCTCCTCGTGCATTTTGCCGTTAGTATTAATATTATACTGGATATTTTGCCAAAATACAAGCCCTATTTTCTCAGGCATAGGACATCCTGCGGCGCGCATAGGGTAGCGGTATTCCAACCGAAACGAGGTGCATGCCCTATGCTGTTTCCCGCCCTGCTCGCGCTCGGCGGCGCATTCTTTTTCTTCGTCCTGCGCGTGCAGGGCGCAGACGGTTCCTTCCCCAAGCCGCTCACGCCGGAAGAAGAGAGCCGGCTACTGCGCCGGATGCAGGAGGAGGGGGATGAAAAGGCCCGCGCGCTGCTGATCGAGCACAACCTACGGCTGGTCGCGCATATCGTCAAAAAATATTATGCCGCCAGCGCCGAACAGGACGACTTAATCTCGATCGGCACCATCGGGCTGATCAAGGCAGTCAACACCTTCAAGCCGGATAAAAACATCAAGCTGGCCACCTATGCCTCCAAATGTATCCAAAACGAGCTGCTCATGCACTTCCGCCAAAAGCGGAAATCCGCGGGCGAGCTGTCGCTCTCGGACGCGCTGGACACCGACGGGGACGGCAACGCGCTCGCGCTGCAGGACGTAATCTGCTGTGAGGACGACGGGCTTTCCGCGGTTGACGACCACGACCGGTATGACGCCATGCACCAAGCGCTCGCTCACAGTCTCTCCCCGCGAGAGCGTGAGATCATCCGCCTGCGTTACGGTCTGGGACTGCCCGCCCCGCTGCCCCAGCGGGAGATCGCCAAGCAGCTCGGGATCTCCCGAAGCTATGTATCCCGCATCGAAAAGCGGGCGCTGGAGAAGCTGCGCGACGCGCTTAAACAGGCGTAGCGGCGCCTTTTGTTGCCGCGCGGCGCGGTTTATGCTATACTGAGGAAAAGATGTGAAAAAGGAGCCAGCGCCATGAACCATATCCAGGACCGCATCCCGCTTGCAAACGGCACCGCCATCCCCTGTGTCGGCTTCGGCACATGGAAAACGCCCGCCAGTCAGGCGGCCGCTTCGGTTGCCGCTGCGCTCGCCGCGGGATACCGGCATATCGACACCGCAACCGCCTACCACAATGAACAGGCCGTGGGCGAGGCCGTCGCCGCCTCCGGCATCCCGCGCGGCGCGCTTTTCCTCACCACAAAGCTGTGGAATCCCGATCAGGGCTACCGTTCCACGCTCGCCGCATGCGACCGCTCTCTCTGCGCGCTGGGAACGGATTATGTGGATCTTTACCTGATCCACTGGCCGCACGACCCCAAATACTTTGACAACTGGCAGGAGGTCAACCTTGAAACCTGGCGCGCGTTTGAGGCGTTGTATCAGGCCGGCAAGGTCCGCGCGATCGGCCTGTCAAACTTCCGGCCCAGGCATATCGAAAACATCCTGCGCTCCTGTACGGTCAAGCCCATGGTTGACCAGATCGAGTTCCATCCCGGCATGGCGCAGCAGGAAACCGTATCGTTCTGCCGCACGCACGGCATGGCCGTCGAGGGCTGGAGCCCGCTTGGCTCGGGCCGCATATTCCAGGTGCCAGAAATCCAGGCCATGTCGGAAAAATACGGCCGCTCGGTCGCGCAGCTCTGTCTGCGCTGGGCGCTGCAGCATGACGTGATCCCGCTTCCCAAAAGCGTCACGCCCGCCCGCATTGCGGAAAACGCACGGCTTTTTGATTTTTCGCTTGACGAAGCAGATATGCGGACGTTGGACGCCCTGACCGGCTGCGGATGGTCCGGACTTGACCCCGATCACCTGGTATATTAATGGAAAGGGCGGCACGACCCGCGCGCAAGCCTGTGTCTGAATCAGAAAAAAAGCAGCTTTCCGCAAAGGAAAGCTGCTTTTTCAGTGGCAGCCGAAGAAGGATTCGAACCCTCACAAACAGAGTCAGAGTCTGTCGTGCTACCTTTACACAATTCGGCTATCAATGCTTGCCAGTCAAACTGACAGAAAGTATTATACAATAGGTTTTGCCGCAAAGTCAAGCTTTTATCCAAATTTTTTTAATTTTTTTCGCTCCGTCCGGCGAGGCGGGTGCCGCCGCGGCATAGGGCGCGTTTTTTCCGTCCATACTACAATCCCAGCCGCAAGCGCGGACGCAGGGCCGGCGCGTCTTCCCGTTCCCCGCCGCAAGCGTTGCGTAACCGTGCGGAAATCGCAAATATTGACAGTTTTATACCTTTATATCGCACTATTTTTGATGATAAAACAAGTGGAAAAACCACTAAAAAAACAGTATAATAATATCTGCACGAAAATTTTCCGCTGATGGAGGAATATACATGATCCGAAACGATTTGCGCAACATCGCCATCATCGCGCACGTCGACCACGGCAAGACCACGCTGGTCGACCAGATGCTCAAGCAGGCGGGCGCGTTCCGCGAGAACCAGGTGGTCGAGGAGCGCGTGATGGACTCGGGCGATATCGAGCGCGAGCGCGGCATCACCATCCTTGCAAAAAACACCTCGGTACACTATAAAGGCGTCAAAATCAACATCGTTGACACACCGGGCCACGCCGATTTCTCCGGCGAGGTCGAACGCATCCTCAAGATGGTGGACGGCGTCGTCCTGCTGGTGGACGCAGCCGAAGGCCCCATGCCCCAGACCCGCTTTGTTTTGCAGAAGGCGCTGGAATTCGGCCACAAGATCATCATTGCGGTCAACAAGATCGACCGTCCGGACGCGCGCCTGAACGAGATCGGCGACGAGGTACTCGAGCTGCTTTTGAACCTCGACGCGACCGACGAGCAGCTCGACAGCCCGATCGTCTACTGTTCGGGCCGCGCGGGTACGGCCTCCATGTCCCCGAACGCCGAGGGGACCGACCTGACCCCGCTCTTCGAACAGATTCTGGAGCACATTCCAGCCCCGCAGGTGGATACCGACGGCCCGACGCAGATGCTGGTTTCCTCGATCGACTACAACGACTATGTAGGCCGCATCGGCATTGGCCGTATCGAGCGCGGCTCGATGAAGGTGGGCCAGCAGGTCACGGTGTGCGACTACCACGGCACGACCCAGCCGTACAATGCCAAGGTGGTCACGCTTTACACCATCGAGGAACTGGAGCGCAAGCCGGTGGACGAGGCCACCGCCGGCGAAATCGTGTGCTTCTCAGGCATTGAAAACGTCACCATCGGCGAAACGCTGTGCAACCCGAACACGGTCGAGCCGCTGCCGTTCGTCAAGATCTCCGAGCCGACGGTCGAGATGACTTTCTCGGTCAACGATTCCCCGTTTGCCGGACGCGAGGGCAAGTTCGTCACCTCCCGCCATCTGCGCGAGCGCCTGTTCCGCGAGCTTTTGAAGGACGTGTCCCTGCGCGTCAACGAGACCGACACCACGGACTCCTTCCGCGTGTGCGGCCGCGGGGAGATGCACCTGTCCATCCTGATCGAGAACCTGCGCCGCGAGGGGTACGAGTTCCAGGTCGGCGCGCCCAAAGCGCTGTTCCGCGAGATCGACGGTAAAACCTGCGAGCCGGTCGAGCGCATGATCGCGGATGTTCCGCAGGACGCGGTGGGCGCGATCATGGAAAAGATGGGGAACCGCAAGGGAGAGCTGGTCTCCATGAACCCCAAGGGCGCGGACCGCATGCGTCTCGAATTCCTCATTCCAGCGCGCGGCCTGTTCGGTTACCGCACCGAATTTTTGACCGATACCAAGGGTGAGGGCGTGCTGTCCTCGGTGTTCCACAGCTACCAGCCGTATAAGGGCGATATCTCCAAGCGCACCACCGGTTCGCTGATCGCGTTTGAAACCGGCGAGGCGGTCGGCTACGGCCTGTTCAACGCGCAGGAGCGCGGCCCGCTGTTCATCGGCCCAGGCACACAGGTGTACGAGGGCATGGTCATTGGAGAGAACCCGCGCGGAGACGATATGGCGGTCAACGTGTGCAAGAAAAAGCAGCTCACCAACATGCGCGCCTCCGGCTCGGACGACGCGCTGCGCTTGATCCCGCCGCGCCAGATGTCGATCGAAGCGGCGCTGGAATTCATTTCGGACGACGAGCTGCTCGAGATCACGCCCAAGAGCGTGCGCGTCCGCAAAAAGATCCTGTCCAACACCGAGCGCCTGAAAAAGGTAAAGGGCGGCAAAAAATAATCCTGTTCAACCAAAACCATTTCAATAAAGGAGTTTTTCCACCATGGCAATTAAAGAAGTTCTTCATTCCGATTTCGCGCCCAAGGCGGTCGGCCCGTATTCCCAGGCCGTTGTCACGGGCAACCTGATCTTCACCTCCGGCCAAGTGCCGATCGACCCTAAGACCGGCAAGATCGAGGCCGCTACCATCGAGGAGCAGACCGAACAGGTCATGAAAAACCTGCATTATGTACTCGCCCAGGGCGGCGTGGCGTTCGACCGTGTGGTCAAGACCACCTGCTTCCTGTCCGACATCAATGATTTCGCGGCGTTCAACGGCGTGTATGCCAAGTATTTCCCCGAAAATCCGCCCGCGCGCTCCTGCGTGCAGGTCGCGGCGCTGCCGCTCGGCGCAAAGGTCGAGGTGGAAGTCATCGCGGTCAGAGGCTGAGGACGGATGGACAAGCAAAGAGGACGGAAAAATTTCCGTCCTCTTTTTGCTATGCGTTCTGCTCGGCCTGTTTGACCGCCTCAAGGTACTGCCAGAGCAGCACCAGCGTGATAACCGTTATCACAATATTGCATGCTTCTGCAAACCAAGCCGCCCCCAACTGTTCTGTGATTCCGACGACCACCCCGCCAATCAGCGACAGCCAGAAACACCGCTTGATACGACCCTGCGGATAAGCATAGCCGCGCAAGGCAGCCAAGTCGTCCAGTCCGAAAAAAAAATAATAATCTGCAACGAGCAGTACAATTGCCCCTGCCAGCGCGGCCAGCGCAAAGATAACGCTCAGTATCGAGCCGAACGCCAGCAGCCCGAGCAACGAACACCCAACCGTCAGCGCCAGTCCGGTGATCAGCACACGGTATGCGCGCGCCATCCCATCCGATACGTCGGCCAGCGCGCGCACCTGCACAATCCGCACGATAAGCAAAACAATGCCGGCCACCGTGACCAGAATGTTATCAAAAAACGAAAACACAAAGCCAATCACCTGCACCTGCCAGATGATCCGCAGGTTCCGGTAAACCGGCCGCTGGATTCCCTCTAAATTCTCTTCCATCCCGATCTCCTCCCTTTTCTTTCACTATAACAGATACCATCCCCTGTTGCAACAAAAAACAGGTAAAGCCGGCAGCGTCCGGCAGAGCAAAAAAAGGCTTCGGAACCATAGGGTTCCGAAGCCTTTTTCCGCTTTGGCAAAATCAGTCCTGATGCTCCTCAATATACTTGACGATATCGCCGATGGTGCTCATCTGGGTCGCTTCCTCATCGGAAATGGTAATGCCAAAGTTCTCCTCCAAGTCCATCATCAGCTCGACAACGTCGAGGGAGTCCGCGTTCAGGTCCTCCTTGATTTTGGTGTCCATGGTCATGGTAGAAGCATCAGCGTCAAACTTGTCAGCCAGCAGCTCGCAGATCTTTTCAAACATGGGTCTACACTCCTTCGATTTCTTCTTGTTTTATTTGTCTGAAAACTCCGATCTTACGGAATTTTTCATACCGTTTTTGCAGCATCGTATCCATATCCGGCTCGGCCGCCAGTTCCGCGAGCGTGTCGCGCAGCGCGCGGCCCACGTTGCGGATCAGTTGTGAGCCCGACTGCCCCTCCGGTATGATGCCCTCGATCATGCCGAATTCGTACAGGTCCTGCGCGGTGATGCGCAGCGCGTCCGCGGCCTCTCCCTCGCGCGTAGGGTCTTTCCACAGGATAGACGCGCAGCCGCGCGGCGAAACGACCGAATAGATCGCGTTTTCCAGCATCAGCACGCGGTCGGCCACAGCCAGCGCCAGCGCGCCGCCCGAGCCGCCCTCGCCCGTGACAATTGAAATCACCGGCGTCTTCAGCTCGATAAACTCATAAAGGCAGCGGGCGATCGCCTCGCCCTGCCCGCGCTCCTCCGCGCCCACGCCCGGGTATGCGCCCGAGGTATCCACAAAATTGATGACTGGGCGGCGGAACTTTTCCGCCTGGTGCGCAAGGCGCAGCGCCTTGCGATAGCCCTCCGGATTGGCCATGCCGAAGTTCGCGTCCATATTCTGCTCAATCGTGCGGCCCTTGCGGTGGCCGATCACGGTTACCGGCGTGCCGTTCAACCAGCCGATGCCCGCCATGATCGCGTGGTCGTCCGCGAAATAGCGGTCGCCGTGCAGTTCGATGAAATCATCGAACAGCGTCTCGATATAGTCGCTCAACATAGGCCGCTTGGTATCGTGTATGATGCGCATTTTTTCGCTTGCCGGCCTGTTATTCTTCATGGCGCCACACCTGCCGTTTCTTCCCCTTGGGCGCACAGTGGAGCTTGAGCAGGTTCTCCAAAGTTCCCCTCAGTTGATTGCGCGGAACTATTTTATCACAGAAGCCATGCGAAAGCAAGAACTCCGAGGACTGAAAATCCTCCGGCAGCGTCTCGCCGATGGTTCCCTCGATCACGCGCCGCCCCGCAAAGCCGATGGTTGTGCGCGGCTCGGCGAGGATGATGTCGCCCAGCATCGCGAACGAGGCGGTCACGCCGCCAGTCGTCGGGTCGGTAAGCACGGTGATATACAGCAGCCCTGCATCCGAGTGCCGCCGCGCCGCGGCGGACACCTTGGCCATCTGCAGGAGCGAATACATCCCTTCCTGCATACGCGCGCCGCCCGAACAGGTGAAAACCACCACGGGCAGCCCTTTTTCGGTCGCGTATTCAAACAGGCGGGTCAGCTTTTCGCCCACAACCGAACCCATAGACGCCATCATGAAGTGGCTGTCCATCACGCCGATGCAGGTTTCCACGCCGCCAATGCGGCACACGCCGGTTTTGACCGCGTCCAGCATGCCGACCTTTTCGGCCAGCTCCGCGGCCTTGTCCGCATAGCCTGGAAAATCGATCGGGTCCGCGGGCGCCAGGTCGCCGTACAGCTCGGTAAAGCTGTCCTTATCCGCGACCTGCCGGATGCGGGTGCGCGCCAGCAGGCGGCCGTACCGGCCGCAGTGCGGGCAGACGTACAGGTTTTTCCCGTAAGCATATGCCTTGATCTCCGCGCCGCAGCCCTTGCATTTGACTACCTTGACGCCTTCCTCCTCCTGCGGCTTCATCTCCATGGAGGTTTCGCGCGTTTTCTGGAAAAGGTCGATCAGTCCCATACCGTTCCCCCCTTATTAGTGGTCAAAATCGCCGTTGGCGATCGAATTGACGTTGAACTGCGCTTCCTCGAAGGCCTTGGAGCGCAGAATGTGCATCTGGTAATCCGTACCGGTCACGACGCCCTCGAACAGCGTCTCGGCCAGCGCGCGGCGCATGCGCGCGATCGCCTGCTTCCGGTCCGCGCCGTAAACGATCAGCTTGCCGATCATGGAATCATAAAACGGCGGTATCTGATAGCCCTGATAGGCCGCCGTATCCATGCGCACGCCCGGTCCGCCCGGCAGGTGCATGGACACCAGCGTCCCCGGGCAGGGCGCGAAATTGCGGGCAGGGTCCTCGGCGTTGATGCGGCACTCGATCGCGTGGCCACGCAGCGTCAAATCCTCCTGCGCGAACGAGAGCGGCCGGCCCGCCGCGACCCGAATTTGCTCGCACACCAGGTCCACACCGGTCACCTGTTCGGTAACAGGATGCTCTACCTGGATGCGGGTATTCATTTCGCAGAAATAAAAGTTGCGGTCACTATCCACCAGAAATTCGATCGTACCCGCGTTGCGGTAGCCCACGCGCTTGGCCAGATCGACCGCGGCCCTGGTCATCCTTTCGCGCAGTTCGGGTGTGACGAACGCGGACGGGCTTTCCTCGATCAGCTTCTGATGGCGGCGCTGCACCGAGCATTCGCGCTCGAACAGGTGTACCACGTTGCCGAAATTGTCCCCGATGATCTGCACCTCGATATGGCGCGGATTTTGGATGTACTTTTCCATATACAGGCGCCCGTCGCCGAAATTGGCGACCGCTTCCGCCGCCGCGCTGTCGTAGGCGTCCTTCAGCTCCCGAACGCTGTGCGCCACGCGGATCCCCTTGCCGCCGCCGCCCGACGCGGCCTTGAGCATAACCGGATACCCAATGCGCTCGGCCTCGCTGATCGCCTCGTCGAAATCGCGCAGCGGCCCGTCCGTGCCGAGCGCGACCGGCACGCCCGCCGCGATGGCGTTGCGCTTGGCCTCGGATTTATCGCCCATCAGACGGATGGTGGCCGAGGTCGGCCCGATGAACGCCAGTCCGGCCTGGGTGGTAAGCTCGGCGAAATCCGGATTTTCCGACAGGAAGCCGAAGCCCGGATGGATCGCCTGGCACCCCGAGGCCAGCGCCGCGGAGATGATGTTCTCCATATTCAGATAGCTTTCCGAGGCGCGCGCCGGCCCGATGCACACCGCTTCATCCGCGATCTGCGCGTGCAGTGCCTCGCGGTCGGCCTCGGAATATACCGCGACCGAAATAATGCCCAGGTCGCGGCAAGCCTGTATGATGCGGACCGCGATCTCGCCGCGGTTCGCGATGAGTACCTTTTGAAACATTGTTTCCCCTGCCTTAGTCCATGATGACCATGCACTTGATTTCCGCCTCGGCGGCTTTCTGGTCGCCGACCCAGGCTACGCCCTCGGCGACCGCCATCGGGCCGCGACGCTTGACAAACCGCACCTCCAGCCGGAGCGTATCGCCCGGCTTGGCCATGGCGCGGAATTTCGCCTTATCAATACCGGTATACACCGCGGTCTTCCCCTTGAATTCCGGAATGGACAGCAGCGCCACGCCGCCGACCTGCGCCAGCGCCTCCAGCCGGAACACGGCGGGCATGATCGGGTTGCCCGGGAAGTGGCCCTGGAAGAAAAACTCGTCGCCCGTCAGGTGCAGCGTGCCTACCGCGTGCTCCTCGTCCATTTCGAGGATCTCGTCCACCAGCAGCATGGGCGGGCGGTGCGGAAGGATCTCCATGATCTGTTCTTTGTTCAGCATATTATAATCCCTCTCCTGTGAAAACGCAAGCCCTTTCCTGCCGCGTCCCGCGGCGGACCGGCTGCCGTTTCCCTTATTCGATCACAACGATGGTCTGGTTATACTCGACCATATCGCCCGGCTGCGCCAGAATGCGCACGACCGTTCCGTCGCACGGGGACTTGATCTCGTTCATGGTCTTCATCGCTTCCACGATGAACAGCGTGTCGCCCTCCTTGACCTTCTGGCCGACCAGCACGAACGGCGGCGCGTCCGGAGACGGGGAGGAATAGAACGTTCCCACCAGCGGACTCTTGACCGGCGTACCCTCGGGCAGGTCCTCGGCTGCAGCCGCGGCGGGCGCCTCGTCCTCCGACGCGGCAGCGGGGGCAGCCGCCGGCGCTGCCACCACCGGCGCCGCGGGAGCCGCCACAACCGGCGCGGGAGGCGCGGATTTGATCTTCAGCTTCACGTCGTCCAGCTCGATCTCTACCTCGCCCAGGCCCTTGGCCTTGAGCGCATCCATCAGCTCGATGGCAACGTCTTTCAGTTCCTTAATATCCATATTTACACCTTCTTAATCAGGATGCAGGCGTTATGGCCGCCAAAGCCCAGCGAATTGGAAATCGCCACGTTCACGGGCATTTCAACCGCCCGATTCGGGGTGATATCCAGATCGCAGTCCGGATCCGCCTCCTGATAGCCGATGGTCGGCGGCACCACACCGTCGCGGATCGCCATGACGCACGCGATCGCCTCAACCGCGGCCGCGCCGCCCAGCAGGTGGCCGGTCATCGACTTGGTGGACGACACCTTGACCTTGTACGCCTCGTCCCCAAACGCCTTTTTGATGGCGATGGTTTCATACTTTTCATTCAGCGGGGTGGACGTGCCGTGCGCGTTGATATAGTCCACATCCGCAGGGGTCAGGCCTGCATCCGTGATCGCGCCCAGGATGGCGCGCGAAGCGGCCTCTCCGTCCGGAGAGGGGCTGGTGATGTGGTAGGCGTCTCCGGTCGCGCCGTAGCCCGCGATCTCCGCAAGGATCGTCGCGCCGCGCGCCTGGGCATGCGTCAGGCTCTCAAGCACCAGGCAGCCCGCGCCCTCGCCCATCACAAAGCCCGACCGGCGGGCGTCGAACGGAATCGAGGCGCACGCCGGATCCTCGCCCATATGCACAGCCTTCATGTTCTGGAAGCCGGCCATCGAGATCGGGATGATGCCGTTCTCGGTGCCGCCGCAGACCACGACGTCCTGATAGCCATGCCGGATGGCGCGCATAGCCTCGCCGATCGCATGGTTGCCCGTCGCGCAGGCGGAAACCGGACAGAAATTCTCGCCCTTGAAGCCGAACCGCATGGAGATATACGCCGCCGCCATGTTGGCGATCATCTCCGGAATGCACAGCGGTGACACGCGCCCCGGCCCCTTTTCGTTCAGCTTGGGGATCTCCTGCTCGGCGATCTGCAGGCCGCCCACGCCCGAGCCGTAAATCACGCCCGTGCGGTAGGGATCGAAGTTCCCTTCCCTGAGACCCGCCTGATCGACCGCCTGCTGCGCCGCCGCCAGCGCAAAGTGGCAGTTGACGTCCATCCGGCGCGCCTCGCGCTTATCTACATACTGCGTCACGTCGAAGTCCTTGACCTCGGCGGCCAGCTTTACCTTAAATTCCGATACATCGAACTTGGTGATCGGCCCAACACCGCACTTACCGGCTTTGAGCGACTCCCAAAACGTCTGGACGTCGTTGCCGACCGGCGTGACCGCACCCATACCAGTGATAACTACCCGTTCCATCAAAGCATCTCCTTCTTCCTCGTTTTCCCGGGACGTGCCGCCTGCGCGTGTCCCGCCCTTCTGCTTCCGTGCGGCAGGTCAAAGCATGCCGCCGTCCGCAACGATGACCTGTCCGGTGATATACGAGGCCGCGTCCGACGCAAGGAACGAAACGATATCCGCGATCTCCTCCGGACGGCCGCAGCGCTTCATGGCGATCTGCGCCAGCATGCCTTTCTTCACATCCTCCGGCAGCACGTCGGTCATATCGCTTTCGATAAAGCCCGGCGCCACCGCGTTGACGCGCACGCCGCGCGCCCCCAACTCCTTGGCCGCGGATTTGGTCAGGCCGATCACGCCCGCCTTGGAAGCCGCGTAATTCGCCTGCCCCGCATTGCCCGAAATACCGACCACGCTCGACAGGCTGACAATGCTGCCCGCCTTGGCGCGCAGCATCATCGCGCCGACGATCTGGGTCATGTTGAAAGTCCCCTTCAGGTTGGTCGAAACGACCGCGTCAAACTGGTCGGGCTTCATGCGGACGAGCAGCCCGTCGCGCGTGATGCCCGCGTTATTGACCAGCACCGCTGGCACGCCCAGCTCCTCCTTGATCTGCTTGACCGCCGCCTCGCACGCCGCGTAATCCGCGACATCCCACTGCTTTACGACCGCCTTGACGCCGTGCGCGCGGCACTTCTCCGCGACGCCCTCCGCCTTCTCCACCGAGGAGGCACAGTTGATCACAACATCATAGCCGTCCTTTGCCAGCTTTTCCGAAATGGCCGCGCCGATGCCGCGCGAGCCGCCAGTTACAATTGCAACACCCATGTTCCCGCTCTCCTTATTCAAAACGCTGATATGCGGAGCGGAGCAGCTGCTCCGCTCCCTCAGTCATGCCGCGCAGGATATCCGCGCACGGGCGCAGCTCGGTGAGCATACCCGCGATCTGGCCGGACATAAACGTGCCTTCCTCATAGTTCCCATCCTGCACCGCCTTGCGCAGAGAACCCGCGGTCGCAGCCTCCAGCTCCTCCAGCGACTGCTCGGTGCCGATCTTCTCCAGTTCCAGGCACTTGCGCGCCATCGGCGTTTTGAGCGAGCGCACCGGATGGCCGGACGGACGTCCGGTAACAACCGTGGAAATATCGCTCGCCTTGAGCACAAGCTCCTTGTACTTATCCGAAATATAGCACTCGTCGGACGCGAGGAACACCGTGCCGCACTGCACGCCCTCCGCGCCCAGCAGGAGCGCCGCGGCCATGCCGCGGCCGTCCGCGATACCGCCCGCCGCGATAACCGGCACATCCACCGCGTCCACTACCTGCGGCACAAGCGGCATGGTCGTCAGCTCGCCGATGTGGCCGCCGCCCTCCATGCCTTCCGCGATAACCGCGTCCGCGCCCGCGCGCGCCATGCGCTTGGCCAGCGCGACCGACGCGACGACCGGCATCACCTTGATGCCCGCGCTCTTCCAGCCTTCCATATATTTGCCCGGATTGCCCGCGCCCGTGGTCAGCACCTCGATCTTCTCGTCGATGGCGAGCTGGGCGAGGTCGTCTGCGTTCGGGGAGAGCAGCATGATATTCATGCCCAGCGGCTTATCCGTAATCGCGCGCGCCTTATGGATCTCATCGCGGATATAATCCACCGGCGCCGCGCCGCCCGCGATGATGCCCAGGCCGCCCGCCTTGGACACCGCCGCCGCGAGGTGGTGCTCCGCGATCCACGCCATCGCGCCCTGCACAATCGGATATTCAATACCGAGAAGTTCTGTGATCTTGGTCTTCATTTGATTCGCTCCCCTTTTACAGTTTGAGTACAAACGCGCCGTAGGTCAGCCCACCGCCGAAGCCGGTGCAGACGATGGTCTGGCCCGCTTTGAGCAGGCCCTTGCGGCGCATCTCGTCCAGGCAGATCGGCACACTGGCCGAAGAGGTGTTGCCGAAGCGGTCCATGTTCACATAGACCTTTTCTTTCGGCAGATGGTAGCGCTTGGCGATCACGTCCAGGATGCGCAGGTTGGCCTGATGCGGCACCACCCAGTCGATCTCCTCGGCCGAAACGCCCGCGCGCTGCAGCGCGGTATCGATTGCCAGCGGAACCGCGCGCGCGGTGAACCGCACGACCGCCGCGCCCTGCATTTTCAGGAAGCGCGCCTTAGGGTCGACTGTCCGCTCGGGCGCGAACGGGTCTTCGACCGGCAGCGCCTCCATGTACAGGTACTCCGCGCCCGAGCCGTCCGCCGCGATAAACGTGGACTGGATGCCCACGGCGGCGTCCTCGGTCGCGCGGTAGACCGCTGCGGCCGCCCCGTCGCCAAACAGGATGCAGGTGGAGCGGTCGGTGTAATCCGTGATGCGGTGCAGCGTTTCCGCCGAAACGACGAGTACGGTCTTCGCCTTGCCCGACCGGATGTAGCTGTCCGCGATGTCGGTCGCGGAGATGAAGCCCGCGCAGGCGTTGTTGATATCCATCGCGCCAACCTGGCGAGCGCCCAGCTTGTCCTGCAGGACGCTCGCGGTGTTGGGCGTGTTGGTATCCGGCGTGCAGGTGCTGACCAGGAGCAGGTCAAGCTCCTCCGCCGTGATTCCCGCGTCCGCCAGCGCGTTCTGCGCTGCGCCGAGCGCCAACTCCCATGTGCGGGTGTTTCTGGCGATGCGGCGCTCGCGCACGCCGGTGCGCTTGACGATCCACTCGTCGCTGGTGTCGACCATCTGCTCGAGCATCGCATTGGTCAGGGCAAACTCCGGAATGCACGATCCCGTGCCGATCAGTTGAGTGTTGATGATAGCCACGCTCCCTAAAATCAAATCGCTCTCCCAAAAACCGTGGAAAAGCGACAATAGTTTGATTGACAAAGTAATCCTTGACTATTATAATAAAAGGACACGAAAATGTCAACCTTTTCCGAGGTCTGGCATCGGTATTTGGAGGAACGAAATGGAATACGGTTTTGCATTTTTCCCCGGCCAGGGCGCGCAGGCCCCGGGCATGGGCAGGGACCTGTACGAAAATTCGCAGGCCGCACGGCTGGTTTTTGAAGAGGCCAGCGACGGGGCGGGCCTGGACGTTGCAAAGCTCTGCTTTGACAGCGATAAGGAGGCGCTTTCCCGCACGGAAAACAGCCAGATCGCGATTTTTACGCACTCGATGGCCGCGCTCGCGGCGCTGCAGGAGGCCGGCGTATCTTTCAAGGCCGCGGCGGGCTTCTCGTTGGGCGAATACACGGCGCTCGCGGCAGCCGGCGTGGTGTCGCTCACGGACGGCGTCAGGATCGTGTCCATGCGGGGCAAACTGATGCAGCAGGCGGCGGACTCGATCGACGGCGGCATGGCCGCCATCCTCGGGCTGGACGACGCGGCGATCGAGCAGGCCTGCGCCCAGGTGACAGGCGGCTTGGTGCGTCCGGTCAACTACAACTGCCCCGGCCAGCTCGTCATCGCGGGCGAGCGCAAGGCGCTGGACGAGGCGGTTGAGAACTGCAAGGCGGCCGGCGCGCGGCGCGCGCTCCCGCTCGCGGTTTCCGGCGCGTTCCACACGCCGCTGATGGCCAAGGCGGCGGCCGAGCTGCGCGCTTATGTGTCGGACTTTACTTTCTCCGCGCCCAGAATGGATATCTACTCCAACCTGGACGGCAACGTACTCGACTGCGCCGACCTGCCCGCGCATCTGGAGCAACACATGATCTCTCCCGTGCGCTGGACGCAGCTCGTCCGCAACGGCATGGCGGCGGGCCTTACCACCGCGTGCGAGATCGGCCCGGGCAAAACGCTCACCGGCTTCGCGGGCAAGATCAGCAAGGAGCTGGCGTGCAAGCCCGTGCAGGACATGGCGGGCGTACAGGCCGCAGCAGAATGAGAATCAAAAAAAGAACCGCTTTCCAGCGGTTCTTTTTTTGATCCATCCTCCAAACGGGGCGGCTTTGCCTCCCTGTCTGATGGCCTGTTTTAGTAAGTCGCCACCACGGCGCCCTTATAGGTTTCCTCGATGAACTGCTTGACCGTATCGCTCTGCAGCGCCTCGGCCAGCGCCTGAATTTTTTCGCTGTCCTCGTCGCCGCTGCGGCAGGCGATCACGTTGACGTATACCTGCGCATACTCCGGATTTTCCGTGATGAGCGAGTCCTCCTTGGCGTTCAGGTCGGCCTGCAGGGCATAGTTGCCGTTGATGACCGCAAGGTCAACGTCCTGCAGCGAACGCGGGAGCTGCTCCGCGGCGATCTCCTGGATATCCAGGTTCTTCGGGTTTTCCACGATGTCCAGCTTGGTCGCGTCCGAGGTCGGGTCGATCCCGTCCTTAAGCTTAATCAGACCCGCGTCCTGCAGAAGCAGCAGCGCGCGCGTCTCGTTGGAGCCATCGTTCGGCACGGCGATGGTAGCGCCGTCCGCCACTTCGTCCAGCGTCGCGGTCTTGCCCGGGTAAATGCCGAACGGCTCATAGTGCATCTCGATCGCGGGGACCAGGTCGCCGTTGTTCTCCTTATTGAAGTTGTTCAGGTACGGGATGTGCTGGAAATAGTTCGCGTCCAGTTCGCCCTCAACCAGCGCAGTGTTCGGGGTCACATAGTCGGTGAACTCCACCACTTCGAGCGTGTAGCCCGCCTCGGCCAGCACGTCCTTTGCCGCCTTCAGGATCTCCGCATGGGGCGTGGGCGACGCGCCGACCGTAATGGTCTTTGCCGCGTCATCCGATGCGCCGCCGTTATCCGCGTCCTGGTCCTGGCTGTTCCCGCCGCAGGCTGCAAGCGCTGTCAGGCACAGCGCGCCCGCAAGCAAAGCTGCGATTTTCTTTTTCATAATCAGTTCTCTCCTTTTCTCATTGGTGGGACGGCGCGCGGCCGCAGCGCCGCCCCCATATCATTAATTTAATGATAACAAAACAAATTGCTTTACCGGTTGCGCTTATCCAGCCGGCGCGCCAGCCAAAGGCCGGCCTCCTGGAAGATCTGCACGACCACGACAATGATGATCACCGCAACCAGCATAATATCGAACTGATAGCGGTTATAGCCATAGGTGACTGCCACTGCGCCCAGGCCGCCGCCGCCGATAAAGCCGGCCATCGCGGAATAGCCCAGGATAGTGACGACCGAGATCGCGCCGCCGACCATGAGCGAGGGCTTGGCCTCCGGCACAAGCACCTTCCACACGATCTGCCACGGGCTTGCCCCCATAGACTGCGCGGCCTCGATCACGCCAAACGGCACCTCCTTGATGGAGGATTCTACCATGCGCGCCACATAGGGGGCGGCCGCCATGGTCAGCGGCACGATCATCGCGGTCGTGCCAATCGAGGAGCCTGTGATCGCGCGCGTCATCGGCGTAATCATAACGCCCAGGATCAGGAACGGCACCGAGCGCAGAATATTGACAACCACGCCCAGCACGGTGTTGAGTACCGGAATCGGGCGGATGCCGCCCTTATCGCTCACCACCAGCAGCAGGCCGACCGGCAGCCCGATCGCATAGGACACCACGGTGGATACCGCGACCATGTACAAGGTTTCCCACAGGGCCTGCGCCCAGAAATCAGGTGAAAGCATGCGCGTCGCCCTCCTCTACATGCACGTTCTGCGTTTCCAGATAGGCCAGCGCCCGCTTTGCCGCGCGTTCATCCTCCGGCAACTGCAGGATCATCTGGCCATATGCCTTCCCGTCGATATCCTTGGTGTCCGCAAACATGATATTGACCGGCGCCTTGCATTCCAGCACCATGTTGGATACCACCGGCTCAAACGACGAGTTTCCATCAAACACGATGCGGCAGTAATGCCTGCCCGTGGCCAGGCGCTCCCGCCTGCCATCCGGATAGATCAGCTGCTTGGCCATCGCGGACTGCGGGCGGGTGAACACCCGATCGACCGTGCCGACCTCTGCGATGCGGCTGGAATCGATGATCGCCACGCGCTGACAGATCTCCTCGATGACCGCCATCTCATGCGTGATGACCACAATCGTGATGCCGAGCGTCTGATTGATCTCCTTAAGCAGCGCGAGGATGGAGCGCGTCGTCGTCGGGTCCAGCGCGCTGGTCGCCTCGTCGCAGAGCAGGATCTTAGGGTTGGTCGCCAGGGCTCGCGCGATGGCCACGCGCTGCTGCTGGCCGCCGGAAAGCTGGGATGGGTAATTGCCCGCGCGGTCGCTCAGGCCGACGATATCGAGCAGTTCGCGCGCCCGCTTTTCCGCCTCCGCCTTACCCGTCCCCGCGATTTCCAACGGGAAGCAGATATTTTGCAGCGCGGTGCGCTGTTGCAGCAGGTTGAACTGCTGGAAGATCATGCCCATGGAGCGGCGCGCCTGCAGCAGCTCCTTTTTGGAAAGCGCCCCCAGCTCCTGCCCGTCCACCGTGACCGTACCCTCGGTCGGCTTTTCCAGAAAATTGATGCACCGCACCAGCGTGGATTTGCCCGCGCCAGACAGGCCGATGATGCCAAATATCTCGCCGCGTCTGATGTCCAGGCTGACACCGTCAAGCGCCACAACCGTACCCGCGCGCCCGCGGAACGTCTTATTCAGGTTTTGGATTCGCACAATAACATCCTGTTCCAAACCTTATTCCCCCTTGTTTCAAAATAAAAGCGGAAAGCAGTCCTGCTTTCCGCTCGCTTTCCATCTGAACCGCATCGCGCCGCATGACAAATACGGCCCGCTTGCAGCATAACAGCCCTGTTACGGCTGTATTGCAGAAAAACGAGCAAAACCGCACATCATGCACATGGACATTCGCAGTGCCAGCATTACGGTCTCCTCCTTTTCCTACAATTTCTATAGTATATTGCTTGGTTATTAGTGTACCGCTCTTTGCGGGATTTGTCAAGGATTTTTATTTATCTTTAATCAAAGTATTAAGCTCTTCCATGAACGTATTGATATCTTTGAACTGGCGGTAGACCGAGGCAAAGCGCACATAGGCCACCTCGTCCACCTTGCGGAGCTGCTCCATGACCAATTCTCCGATGACCTTGCTGGATACCTCACTCTCGAGCGAGCCGAACACCTTCTGCTCCACATTATCCACGATCTGCTCGAGCTGCATGAGCGAAACCGGCCGCTTTTCGCAGGCCTTCATCAGCCCGTTCAACAGCTTCTGGCGGTCGTAGGCCTGTCGGGTACCGTCCCGCTTGACCAGCATGAGCGGCATGCGCTCGACCGTTTCGTAGGTGGTAAAACGCTTGAGGCATTTGAGACATTCGCGCCGACGGCGGATACTCGTCCCCTCGTCGGTCGGCCGCGAATCGACTACCTTGCTGTCCTCATAGCCGCAAAACGGACATTTCATCGGGCTTCACCCTCGCAATCCTATAAAATGTGAATCATTTGTGGTTATTATACCACCCCTTGTATAAAAAAGTCAACCATAGCGGGCGCATTTACCCCGTCAAACCGTCAAAAAGCGGGAAAGCACGCTCACGGCGCGCGCCAGGTCGTCCGGTCCCGTGAAATTCGAGCGGTATACCTCGATCAACGCATGCCCGCTGTAGCCGGCTGCGCGCAGGCGTGAGAAAAAGTCCGCGTAATCCATCGTTCCCGCCCCGGGCAGCAGGCAGCTCTGCTCGGCTGAGAAATCGTTGATATGGATGTTTACCAGCCGTTCCCCCACTGCATCGATGAATTCCCTCGGGTGACGGCCGGCGCGGTGCGCCTGCTTGATGTCGAGCGTGTACCGCAGCGCGGGAACGTCGCGGTACAGGGCGCTCAGGAATGCGGGGTCGCGCGAACGGCACCACGCCACATTCTCCTGCGCGAGCGTCACGCCGCAGGAGGCTGCGAGCCCGCACAGCCGGCGGTATACCTCGCACTTGCGCGCCCAGCGTGCCGGATCGTCCGCATGCCCCATATCGCGCTCCCCGTGGAAGGTGAAAAAGCGCGCGCCCAGCGCCGCCGCGCATTCCAGATAGCGCTGGTACTGCATCAGCCCGTCCTCTGTGCGGCGCTGGTAATCGGAGAACAGGAGCAGCCCCTCCATCAGCGAGGTGTAGGGGTGGACAGACACGATATCCAGCCCCAGTTGACGCGCCTGCGCGCCCAACTGCTCATAAAAGCGCGGCGAGAACTCGCTCTCCGTATTAAAGAAAACCTCAACCGCATGCACGCCCAGTCCGGCCAGGATGGGCAGTATCTCCTCGACCGGCTGCGGATAGAAGCACGCAGTCGAAATGCCCAGACGCATGGGGGTCCCTCCTTTTCCAAAAAAACCGGACGGGGATACACGCCGCACCCCCGTCCGTTGTTTCGCGCAGTACGCGCTTCTTTCCCTTTATTCAGATACGTTTCTTGCGGAAATGCTTGCGGTAGAACGACCAGAAGCTTGCCGACAGCATGATCGACGACCAGGCGCCCGCAACGATGCCCACGATCAGCGGCAGCGTAAACTGCTTGAGAGACGGCACGCCCAGAACAAAGATCATGCCGACTGTGAACAGCGTGGTAAGGGTCGTGTTGATGGTACGTCCCATGGTCTGCCAGACGCTGCGCTCCGCGACCTCCTCAAACGGCTCCTTGCGCGCCACACGCAGGTTCTCACGGATGCGGTCGAATACGATGATGGACGCGTTGATCGAATAGCCGAGTATGGTCAGCGCCGCAGCGATAAAGCCGGTGTCCAGCGGGATCTGGAACCATACATAGACCGACAGCATGATCAACAGGTCGTGGATCAGGCAGGTGACCGCCGCCAGGCCGCTGGTGAGTTCAAATCGGATGGTGATATAGATCAGCATCAGCACGATCGCCACTACCGCGCACAGGAACGCCGCGCGCTGTAGGTCGCTGCCGACCGAAGGGGAAACGTCGTTATTGTTGTATAGATCTTTTCCATCTTTGTCCAGGCTGTAGGTTTCGACCATCTTGTCGATGACAGCCGCGCGCTTTTCCGAATCGATCGAGGTAGAGCGGATCAGCACGTTTTCGTTGCTGTCGCCCGACGAGGTGACCGAGGACGGGTCGACGCCCGTTACCTCCTGAAACAACTCGCGCACCTCAGTCTGGACCGTCTGGTCCACCGTCTTGTGCAGGTTGAACTCCATCTCCGTGCCGCCGGCAAAGTCGATGCTCAGGTTAAAGAAGTTCTGGCCGAACGGCAGCGCAATCAGAGCCACCAAGCCGGTCGCGCACAGCAGGATGGAGATAATGCCAAAAATCTTGAAATTCTTCAGAATGGGAAACTTGGGTTTCATTATTTATCTCCTCCTTTCTTAAACGCCGTAAGCCTTGGGGCTGCGAACATGGAAATCCACCATGCGGTTGAGCAGGAAATGGGTCACCGTCAGGGCTGTAAACATGGAAATGATAACGCCGAGGCCCAGCGTGGTCGCAAAGCCGACGATTGTGCCGGTACCCATCCAGAACAGCACCGCGGCCGCAATCAGCGTGGTGATGTTGGAGTCCAGGATCGCGGTGAACGCGCGCTTAAAGCCGGAGTCGATAGCACTCTTGACGGTCTTGCCCGCGCGCAGCTCTTCCTTGATGCGTTCAAAGATAATGACGTTCGCATCGACCGCCATGCCGATCGACAGGATGATGCCCGCGATACCCGGCAGGGACAGGTTGACACGGATCAGGCCGAACACGACCGCTTCAATGACAATATAGAAGCCGAGCGCCAGACAGGCGACCAGGCCCGGGATGCGGTAAACGATCAGCATGAACAGGCAGACCAGCACAATGCCGATCGCGCCCGCGAGCAGCGAGGTCTGCAGGGCGTTCGCGCCGAGCTGCGGGCCAACCGAGCGAAGCTCAACCTGCTTGAGGCTGAACGGCATCTGGCCGACGTTGATCAGGTCCGCCAGCTCCTTGGCGCTTTCCGCCGTGAAGTTGCCGCCCGAGATCACGCAGGTACTCTGCGTCAGCTGGTTCTCCACCATCGGTGTGGAAATCGCCTGATCGTCCATGACGATGGCAAGGAAGTTCATACCGTCCGTATTTTTCCGCGCCGCGATCGAAGCGGTCGCCTCGGAGAATTTCTGCGTTCCCTCGTCGGTGAACTCGATCTGGACGTAATGCTCGTCCGTCAGTTCCGCGCCGGTCGGCTGGCCGTACATGGCGGTCGCACGCTTGATATCTGTGCCGGTCAGCCACTCCTTGCCGTCCGCGTCCATAAACACGAGCTGCGCGGTCGAGCCCAACGTCTGCACGGCTTCTTCAGGATTGGTGATCTGCGGGATCTCGACCGAGATGCGGTTGTCGCCCGAAAGCGCGACAGTCGCCTCGGTGAAGCCCTTGTTGGTCAGGCGCTGACGGATCATGGACTGCGCCGTTTCCATATCGCTGGACAGGTTGCCCGTATCGTAGCCCTCCGGCAGCTCCGCCTCATATACGATGCGCGAACCGCCCACCAGATCGAGGCCGAGCCGGATGCCGTGCTCGGTATCATTCACCGCAGGGATGATCGTGCGCCCTGCAACGGTAAAGCCCATTACCGCGCAAAGACCGAGCAAAACGATCACGAGCATGACTGCGATGAAAGAAATCACACTCTTTTTCAATGTTTTACAGCCTCCTTTGTTTTCTTACACAACTGATTTAGTATACTGCGAAACCGCAGAAAAGTCAATATTGCCGTGTCTGGCCACCGCGCTTACAGGTTGATCTCCACCGTGACGTCCCCGCCGTCCAGATAGGGCGCGATAGCCGGCCGGACGCACTCGCTGAGGAACTCGTCCACCTGGGACGGGCAGCGGCCGATATACGCGGACGGGTCCAGGTGCTCCATAATCTGCTCGCGCGTCATGCCGAACATCGGGTCCGCGGCGATGCGGTCGATCAGGTCGTTGTCCAGCCCTTCCTCCTTGATGCGCTTGCCCGCGGCCATGGAATGCTCGCGGATGCGCTCGTGCAGCTCCTGCCGGTTGCCGCCGCGCTTGACCGCGCCCATCATGATGTTTTCGGTCGCCATAAAGGGCAGCTCGTTCATCACGCGCTGGTGGATGACCTTGGGATATACCACCAGGCCGGACACCACGTTAATCATAATGTTCAGAATCGCGTCCACCGCAAGGAACGCCTCCGGCACGGAGATGCGCTTGTTCGCCGAATCGTCGAGCGTGCGCTCGAACCACTGGGTAGCAGAGGTAAAGGCGGGGTTCAGGCTGTCCGTGATGACATAGCGCGCCAGCGCGCAGATTCGCTCGCTCCTCATCGGATTGCGCTTGTACGGCATCGCGGACGAGCCGATCTGGTGCGCCTCGAACGGCTCCTCAATCTCCTTGAGGTGCTGCAGCAAACGCAGGTCGGTGGCAAACTTGGACGCCGACTGCGCGATGCCGGACAGGGTAGCCAGCGTCTGCGCGTCGATCTTGCGCGAGTAGGTCTGTCCGGAAACCGGCACCACACCCGCGAAGCCGAAGTCCGCCGCGATGCGCGCTTCCAGCTCCTTGACCTTGCCCTCGTCCCCGTCGAACAGCTCCATAAAGGACGCCTGCGTGCCGGTCGTACCCTTGCTGCCCAGCATGCGCAGGTTTTCAATGCGGTACTCAACCTCGGCCAGATCCATCAGCAGCTCGTTCATCCACAGGGTCGCGCGCTTGCCGACCGTGGTGAGCTGCGCGGGCTGAAAGTGGGTGAAGCCCAGCGTGGGCTGCGCCTTGTGCGCGTCCGCGAAGCGCGCCAGCTTGTCCAGCACCACGGCCAGCTTTTTGCGCACGAGCAGCAGGCCCGCGCGGATCTGGATGATATCCGTGTTATCGCCCACATAGGCGCTCGTCGCGCCGAGGTGGATGATGCCCGCCGCCTTGGGCGCAGCCTTGCCGAACGTATAGACGTGCGCCATCACGTCGTGGCGGACCTCTTTCTCACGCGCCTTGGCCGTATCATAATCGATATCGGTCAAATGCGCCTCCATTTCGTCCACCTGCTCTTGGGTGATGGGCAGGCCGAGCGCCATCTCCGCCTTGGCCAGCGACACCCACAGGCGGCGCCAGGTAGAAAACTTCATATCCGAGGAAAAGGTATACAGCATCTCCTCCGAAGCGTAGCGCGAAGAAAGCGGGCTTTCGTACACGTTGTTCATGTCAGTCGTCCTTTCCGATCTATCTTCATTTTTTGTGGAAACACAAAAGAACGGACTGAAACAGTCCGCTCTTAGTTTATCACCCCATCCCGCGCATTTCAAGCAAAACCGCCTTGTTTTGCGCACACATTGTAACAATAAACAAAGAAATCCCCCGTGCGTGCCATTGATTTGACAGCGCCGCGGCACGGCTTGACGGACCACGGCCTGCATGCTATCATCAAGTCAGCCACAAACCGGAGGTGCAACATGAGAAAAGCCCGTCAGGACGAGCTTCCAGCGCTGGCCGCGCTGATGTTCGACCAGTTTTATGAAAAGGAAGAGCTGCGGCAGCAGTTTTCCGGCGTGGATATGGAAACCGCCCGCCAGGTCGGTCCGACCATACTCAGCCTCGGACAGGACTATTTCTTCGAACACGGCGATGTTTTCGTCTGCGAGACTGCGGACGGTGCGCTCACCGGCGCGCTGGTCGGCACCGACCCGTGCAGGCGCGCCCCGCTCGGTCCGCTCGCGCAGATCATTTATCTGCTGCGGCGCGGCCGCGCGCTGCGCGGCATCCCCAAGCGCCTGCTCGCACAGCTCACACGCAACAGCCGGCCCGTTATGGCCGTACACAGCATGAACTGGTACCGGCGCTATTGCAACCGGCCGTACTACATCGCGCAGTTCGCTGTCGCCAAGGCACACCGTGGCACAGGTGTCGCCCGCGAGCTGATGGACGGCGCGCTCGCCCGCGCAGCGGCGCTGGGCTGCCAGACAGTCGCGCTCGAAACCTTTTCACGGGAGAATGTGCCGATTTACCTGCATTTCGGCTTCCAGCTCAAGCAGGTTCACACCTGCGGCGCGTTCACGGAATACCGCCTGCTCAAGCCGCTCGAATAATGCAAAAGGGAGGACATCCGTCCTCCCTTTTCCTGTCATTATGCGTTTTGGATGAACTGTTCCAGCCGGTCCAGCCCCTTGTCGATCTCGGCCAGCGAGGTCGCGTAGCTCCAGCGGACAAAGCCAGGCGCCGCGAACGCCGTACACGGCACGGTCGCCACCAGCCCTTTTTCCAGGAACAGATGCGCGAAATCCTCCGCGCTCCCAATCGTTTTCCCGTACATGGACTTGCCGATGAAGCTTTTCATGTTCATCATCACATAGAACGCGCCCTGCGGCTTGATGCAGGAAACACCCGCGATGCGGTTCATACGCCCGACCAGATGATCCCGACGCTTCTCAAACGCGCGTTTCATGGCCTGCATATCCTCCTGCGGGCCGCGCAGCGCCACGATCGCCGCGTGCTGGGAGATCGTGGAGGGCGCCGAGGTGGAATGGCTTAGGTAATTGCCCATCACACGGGCCAGCTCCGGATTGGAGGCCGTGTAGCCAATGCGCCAGCCGGTCATGGCATAGCTCTTGGACACGCCGTTAACCAGTATGGTCCGCTCCTTGACATCCTCGCCCAGCGAAGCAAAGGATACGAACTCGATATCGTCATAGACCAGGTTGCAGTAAATCTCGTCCGCGATCACATAGACGTTGCGGCGGCAGCATACCTCGGCGATCGCCTCCAGCTCTGCGCGCGTATAGACCATGCCGGTCGGGTTGCAGGGCGAATTGAGCATAAACACCTTGGTCCGGTCGGTGATCGCCGCGTCGAGCTGCGCCGCCGTGATCTTGAAATCCTCGGCCTCGCCCGCGGCGACAATCACAGGCACCGCGCCCGCCTGCTTGACCATCTCAGAATAGCTGACCCAGTAGGGCGCCGCGATCACGACCTCGTCGCCCAGGTCGCACAGCGTCATCAGCGCCACATAGACCGAATGCTTCGCGCCGGACGCGACCACGATCTGGCTGGGCGCGTATTCCAGCCCAAAGTCCGCCTTCAGGCGGTAGCTCGCCGCTTCGCGGAGCTGCATCAGTCCTGCGGCCGGCGTATATTTGGTAAAGTTGTTTTCGATCGCATCGATGCCCGCCTGCTTGATATGCTCGGGCGTCGGGAAATCCGGCTCGCCCGCGCCGAAGCCGACGACGTCCTTCCCCTCTGCTTTCATCTGCTTGAACAGCGAATCAATCGCAAGCGTGGTGGACGCCTGCACGCCGGCGGCGATTTTGGAAATCGGCTTCAATGCCACGATACAGCACTCTCCCTTACAAGTCTGTTCCCGTTTCTCTCTACAATCCTTATTATATGCTTCCTTTTTTCATTTTGCAAGTATGCTATCAAAAAATTGCAAAAACGAAAGGGATAAAAAAACCGCCCCTAGCGGCGGTTTTGGTGTGAATTTTTCACAAAACGCGCGTCCAGTCGCGCGAAAAGATCACAAGCGAGCGCCCCTCTCGAATGGTTACCGAAAAGCTGTCCGCGATTGCTTCGTTGGATATCGTGACCATTCCCGCCCTCGTGACGACCGCGTCGCGCAGCGGATACTTGGCGTTTTCGATACTTACGCCGGTCAAAACCGCGTCGAGCGGCACCAGCGAAAAATAGGCGTACTCCGGCGGCATTTTGAATTTTTGACATCCGCCCTCATGCAAAACGATTTGATTCTGCCGGTCCAGCACTGTCAGGCGCCCACCCATGGCATACGCCTCCTCCAGCAGGGACAGGTTGGCGAGCATATGGTCGATGCGCCCGCCAGTCGCGCAGACCAGCGTCGCCTCGGTGCAGCCGCGGCGGAACACCTCGCGCAGACAGCCCTGCGTGTCCGTATCGTCTTTTTCCGGACGCAGGCGCACAACCTCGGCCCCCTCGACCTCCGGCATGGAGTCGCAGTCCGAAATCATGAAGTCCGGATGCAGGCCGAGCGCGCGGGCATGGCGCAGGCCGCCGTCCGCGCAGGCGATCAGCGCGTCCGGATGCTCCTTCAGGAACGCGCGGATATAGCCGTATTCGGTTTCCGGCGCGGCCGCGAAAATCAGCGCGTGCCGCCTTTCAAAAGCTCCCATTCTTTCAGATCCTTTACACCCTCATAGAGTTTGACATAGCTCTCATGCCGGCTCTCCGCGATCTCCCCCGCCTGGACCGCCGCGCACACCGCGCAGCCCTTTTCCTTTACATGCGCGCAGCCGGTAAACCTGCACTGGCCCAAATAGGGCACGAACTCGGGAAACGCGTACTGCAGATCCTCGGCCAGCACCAGATCCATCTGTCCAGTCTCGAACGAGGAAAAGCCGGGCGTGTCCGCGATATAGCCACCACCCTCCACAGGGTGCAGCTCGACATGGCGGGTCGTATGCCGCCCCCTGCCGATACGGTCGGAGATTGCACCCACCTCTGCGCCAAAGCCGCTGTCCAGCCGGTTGAGCACGCTGGACTTGCCCACGCCGGAGTTGCCGGCGAACGCCGCCACCCTGCCGCGGATGCGGTCCTTCAGGCGCTCGATGCCCTCTCCGGTCAGCGCGCTGACGCGCAACGTTTCGATCCCGCTTTTTTCGTAAATGCGGAACAAATCGTCCCCCGGGTCCTCGTCCGTTTTGTTGATGACGACCAGCGCACCGATCCCCTTATGGACCGCGATCGCCGTTACCTTATCGATCAAAAACGGGTCGGTCACCGGCGGGGCCGCGGAGGCGACCACCGCCAGCAGGTCCAGGTTTGCGACCGCTGGACGCACTAGGCTGTTTTTGCGCGGATGGATATCGGTCAGGTAGCCCGTACCATCCTCCGGCTGGATTTCCAGCATAACCCGATCGCCAATGATCGGCTTGCCGACCGTCTTGCGGAAACGGCCGCGCGCCTTGCACTCGATCAGCCCTTCGGCCGTATCCACATAATAGAAACCGCCGATGCCCTTGAGAATGATCCCTTCGATCAAAAAATACGCCCCTTTTGTCAACTGAACGTGTAGGTGGAGGTCGATGCGTTTCCGTCAACGCTGACCGTGACCTCATGCTGTCCCGGCGTGCCTTTCACGCGGACGGTCACGCTGCCCGAATCGGTCGCATGCGTCTGGTCGTACTGCACCATACCGTCCACCGAAATGACCACATGCGCCATATCCGTGTTGTCCGGCAGCGCGACCGAAACGCTCGCGTAGCCGACCTGCGGCTCCTGCGGCTCGGGCTCGCTTCCGTTGTCCGTTTCGCCGCTGTCCGGATTATCGTCCGGCTTATCCGGCTCCCCCTCGGGCGTCTGCGTCCTGCCCTTGGAGATCTGGATGTTGACCACGGTACCCTCGCTGACCGTGGAATCCTTTTCCACGGACTGCCAGATGACCGTGCCGGCCGCGGCATCGCTCTCAACCGGACTGACCGAGCCGAGCGCGAGACCCTTTTCCTCCAGCGCCTTCTGCGCCGCGCTCTGCGTCATGCCGAACAGGTTGGGTACCTGCGTCTCCTTTTCTTCCTTGCCGGTGCTGATATAGACGGTCAGCGTCGCGCCCCGCGCAAGCTCCTTCCCTGCGGCAGGGTCGGTTCGCGTGACCTTTCCCTTTTCCACTTCGTCCGACGGCTCCTCGGCGGTCTTGAGCGTGATATCCTCCTCCGCCAGCGCGGCCTGCACATATTCGAGCGTTTTATCCTTGAAATCGACGATCTTATAGGTGTTCTGCACATTATCGCCGCCCGCGGATACGGTAACGGTAATGATCGTACCCTTGACCGCGCTTTCGCCCGTACCCGGGTCCTGTTCCAGCACCTCGCCCACCGGCCGGTTGGATGCAACGCGCTTGTCCGCTTCCTTAATCGTGAAGTTTCCGGTCACTTCGGTATCCGCCAGGATCTCCTCGATATCACGGCCCACAAGCGCCGGAACGCTGATCTTCTGCTCCCCGTTGCCGCCCGTGAACAGCAGGATGCCCGTCACCAGCAGCGCGATCACCGCAAACACAGCCACCGCGATGCCCGCGGCCAGCCCCGGCCGCTCCGCCAAGCGTTCGAAAAAGCCTTCCGGCTCCGGCTCGGGCGCCGGTGCGCGGCGATCCCGACCGCCTGTCCGATCGCGCTCAGGCGATACCGGCGTGCGGCGCGCCGCCTGCTGCACCTCGCGGCCCAGCACCTGCGTTTCGCCCGCCTCGTCCGGCACGCAGCTGTAATGGAACTGCGCGTTCGCATCGTCTTTCAGTCGGTCCAGGTCGGCCAGAAGCTCTTCGGCCGACGTATAGCGCCTGCTGATATTCGCGCACATCGCGTGCATCACGACTTCGTCCAGCCCCTTGGGAACGTCGGGCTGCCGCTCGCTCGGCGCAAGCGGCACCGCGTTCAGGTGCTGCATAACGACCTGCAGCGCGGTTTCGCCCTCAAACGGCAGCTTGCCCGTCAGCATTTCGTACATCACGACGCCGAGCGAGTAGATATCCGTCCGGTAATCGATCTTGGAACCCTTAGCCTGTTCGGGCGAGATATAATGCACCGAGCCGATGGCCTCCTGCACGACGCGGGTCTCCTGTGTTGTAGCAAAGGAGGCAATGCCGAAGTCGGTCAGCTTGGCGGTGCCGTCCCGCAGGATAATAACGTTCTGCGGCTTGATATCCTGATGGATGATGCCGCGGGAATGGGCGTGTACCAGCGCGCGGCAGATCTGCTGCGCGAAAAACAACGCCTCCTGCCAAGGCAGATGCCCTTTTTTCTGCAGGTATTCCTTGAGCGTGACGCCCTCCATCAGCTCCATGACGATATAATCCGTGCCGTTGTCGCTGCCGACATCATAAACCGACACAATATTGTGGTGCGACAGCTTGGCGACCGCCTGCGACTCGATGGAAAAGCGCTTGCGGATATCCGGATCCCTGGCATATTCGTCCTTGAGGATCTTGACCGCCACATAGCGGTTGAGCACATGGCAGCGCGCGCGGTAGACGACCGCCATTCCGCCCACGCCGACCACGTCGATGATTTCGTACCGGCCGCCGAGCAGTTTGCCGATGTATTTATCCATATGCGGTCACGCCTCCTCTCCCGCGCCGCGGGTGAACAGCGCAACGGTGATATTGTCGCGGCCGCCGCCTTCCAGCGCAAGGGTCAGCAGCGCGTCGCCCGCCAGCGCGAGCGTTTTCGCGCTGCGGATGGTCTGCGCGATCTGCGCGTCCTCTGCCATGCCGCTCAGCCCGTCCGAGCAAAGCAGCAGAACCTCGTCCTCCTTCAAGCGCACCTCGAACAGGTCGCCCTCAACGTCCGGTTCCACGCCGACCGCGCGGGTGATCAGGTTCTTCTGCGGATGGGTGCGCGCATCCGCCTCGGTGATACGGCCCTGGCGGCGCATCTCCTCCACATAGGAATGGTCCTCGGTGATCTGGCGCAGCCGTTCCCCGTCGAACAGGTAAGCGCGGCTGTCCCCCACGTTGAGGATAGTCGCCTGCTCCCCTTTGACGAGCGCCGCGACCAGCGTCGTACCCATGCCGCGGAATTCGGGCTGCCGCCCCGCCAGGGCGAACACCGTGCCGTTTGCGGCGTCGAGCGCCGCGGTCAACGCCTGCTGGCGCGTTTTTTCCCCCAGCTCACCATCCAACTGGGGCCGCACCTCCTCCACGAACACCTGCGCGGCAAAGCGGCTCGCCACGTTGCCAGCGTTCGCGCCGCCCATACCGTCGCACACCACAAGCAGCGCGGACTCGCTCGGCTCGCGCACCTCGATCTGGTAAATATCCTGGTTGGTCGGACGCACGCGCCCCTTATCGGTCAAGCCGAACCATTCCACAACAGAACACCTCCTGCGTCTTGACAGGGAGCCGCAGCCCCCGTTTACAGGGGATGCGCACGCTCCTCATCCGCATCCCCGATCCCCGCGCCCCCGCACGGGACGCGCTTTTGCGGGCAAACCGTTTATTCTGCGCCGTCCGCCGCTGTCCGGCCAAGCTCCCTGCGCCGGAGCTGGCCGCAGGCCGCGTCGATATCCGGACCGAGCCGCCTCCTCACGGTCGCGGTCACGCCGCGGTTTTCCAGCGCCTGCTGAAAGCGGCGCACGACCTCCGGCCGCGAAGGCCGCAGCGGGCTTTCGGCCACCTCGTTAAGCGGGATCAGGTTGACATGCGCCGGCCGGCCGCGCAGCAGCTTTGCCAGCTTTTCGGCCTGCCAGATGCGGTCGGTCATATCCCGCGCCATCATGTACTCATAGGAAATACGGCGGCCGGTGGTATCGAAATAATACCGGCACGCGCGCATGAGCCGCTCGACCGGATACGCCTCGTTCACCGGCATAATGGAGGAGCGCGTCTCGTCGTCCGGCGCGTGCAGCGACACGGACAGGGTGATCTGCAGCTTCTCCCCTGCTAACCTCTCTATTTTATCAGCAATTCCGCTGGTTGACAAGGAGATATGCCGCTGTCCAATATTTACCCCCTCCGGACAGCTCACCAAATGCAGGAACCTGAGCACATTGTCGTAATTGTCCAGCGGCTCACCCGTACCCATAAGCACGATGTTGGATACCGCTTCGCCGCTGTCCTTCTGCATGAACAGAATCTCGTCCAGGATCTCGCCCGCGGACAGGTGGCGCTTAAGCCCATTCAGTCCGGACGCGCAGAACCGGCACCCCATGCGGCACCCGACCTGCGTGGAAACGCACACGGACACGCCGTGCTCATAGTGCATGAGCACGGACTCCACGCAGTCCCCGTCCCGCAGGCGCCACAGGTATTTGACCGTGCCGTCCACCTGGCTGACCTGCCTGCGCACGACCTGCGGCACGGTCAACACGAAACGCTCGGCCAGCCGCGCGCGCAGGTCCTTGGACAGGTTGGACATCTCTTCAAAGGACTCTACCCCCTGGTGGAGCCATTTGAAGATCTGTCCCGCGCGGAAGGGCTTCTCGCCCATGTCCGCCAGCGCGTTTTTCAGCTCTTCGATTGTCAGGGATTTGATTTCTGTCATGCGTTTCTCCTCAGCTTGGCAATGAAAAAGCCGTCGGTATCATGTACGGGCGGCAGCAAAGTCGCCATCCCGTCCTTCCGCGCGCCGCACACCGGATGCGCCCACGGAACAGCGGCGAAATCCGCGTTGTGCTCCAAAAAGGCGCGCACCACGTCCTCGTTTTCGCGCCGCAGGATCGTGCAGGTGGAATAGACTAGCGTGCCGCCCGGCCGCACATACCGCGCGCAGTTCTGTAAAATCGCCGCCTGCAAAGCGGGAAGCTCCTCCAGTCCAGCCGGATCCTTATAGCGGATCTCGGGCTTTTTGCGGATGATGCCGAAACCGGAGCACGGCACGTCGCACAGCACCACATCCGCCGTGCCGACCCAGTCCGCGCGCGGCGCGGCGGCGTCCTGCAGGGTGGTGCGGATGTTCGGCAGTCCGAGCCGCGCCGCACCCGCCCGGATGCGCTTGAGCTTATGTTCATAAATATCGCAGGATATGACGCTGCCCTTACCCCACATGCGTTCGGCCATGACAAAGCTTTTGCCGCCCGGCGCGGCGCAGCAGTCGAGTACGGCGTCCCCCGGCTGGGGATCGGCCACCGCGGCCGCTAACGCGCTCGCCGCGTCCTGTACGGTGATACGCCCCTCGGCGAACGCGGGCAGCGCGGCCGCATCCCCGCCGGTACACAGCAGGATCTCCGGAAAGTCGCGGTGCGGCGTAACCGTCAGCCCCGCCGCTTCCAGCTCGCGGCGGGCTGCCCCTGGCGTGGTTTTCATCGTGTTGACACGTACGGAAACCGGCGTGTCCGCGTTGTCCGCACGGCAGAGCGCCTCGGCTGTCTTCAGGCCGAACTGCGCCGACCACAGCCGTACCAGCCATTCAGGATGGCTGTACCGCAGCGCGTAATAGCTCTCCTTATCCGGACAGTCGGGCGCCGGCAGCGCGCCGGCTTCCGCGACCTGCGCCGCACGGCGCAGCACCGCGTTGACAAACGACGTCGTGCGTTCGTTCGCACGGCAGTACCGCCGCACCAGCGCGACCGTTTCGGATACCGCCGCGTGCGCGGGGATCTTGTCCAACAGGATGAGCTGGTACAGACCCATGCGCAGGCAGGCCAGCACGCGCGGCGCGATCTTTTTCAGCCGCACGCTGGAAAACTGCCGCAGGTACCAGTCGAGCAGCAGCTCGTTCTGCACCGTGCCGTAGGTGAGCCGCGCGGCCAGCGCCGCGTCTCGGCCGGCCAGCCCCGCGCGGGCGAGGTAGTGGTGCAGCGCCCCGTCCGACCACGCGCCCTCCTCCTGCATGGAAAACAGGGAAAATGCTGCAGCCTCGCGCGGGGTGCGCGGACGCTTATCAATCATGGCGGTTCCGTCCCCCGAAAATCAGCAGCAGGCGCAACAGCTGCGCGAACGATACGGCGAGCGCCGCGAAATAGGTCATTGCGGCGGCGGTCAGCGTCTTCTTTGCCATCGGATACTCGTCCTCGGTCAGCAAGCCGCCCTGCTCGATCGCAGCGAGCGCGCGGTTGGACGCGTTGACCTCAACCGGCAGGGTCACCAGCTGGAACACGGTCGACAGCGCGAACGCCCAGATGCCGAGGTCGATCAGAATGCCCGAATTCATAAACAGCCCCAGAATAATCAGCGGGAACGCGGCCATTGAGCCGAACTGCGTCACTGGAATAATGGCCGCGCGCAGACGGATGGGGAAATATCCGACCGCGTACTGCACCGCATGCCCTGCCTCGTGCGCGGCCACGCCGACCGACGCGACCGAGGTGGAGGAATACACCGCGTTCGACAGACGGATGGTGTTGGTGCGCGGGTCAAAATGGTCGGTCAGCTTGCCCGCCACCCATTCGACGCGCACGCCGGTCACGCCGTTCTGGCGTAGCACAGCCTCGGCCGCCTGCGCGCCGGTCAAGCCGCGGCGGTTAAGCACCTGCGAATACCGGTTAAACGTGCTCTTTACCCTGGCCTGCGCCCAGAATGCCAGGATGATGCAGGGTACGACCAGCACGATATAATACATATCAATCCCGTAAAAACCATAATAAGGCATAGCTACTCCTTTATCTGCCTAAAAAGTTTCCCTTCTCCACCGCATGACCGCGCAGGAAATCCGCGCATCCCATGCGTTTGCCGCCAACGGGCTGGATCTCGGTCAGCCGGAGCGCGCCCTCGCCACACGCAACGGTGAGGCCCTTTTTCGGGTCGCTTTCCAGCACCTCGCCCGGCCGGCCGTGTCCGGAAACCGGCTCGGCGGCGTATACCTTGAGCCGCGCGCCCGCGAGCGTGGTCAGCGCGACCGGCCAGGGGTTGAGCCCGCGGATCAGGCAGTCCACGGCGCGCGCGGGCTTGGTCCAGTCGATCACCGCCATCTGCTTATCCAGCATATGCGCATAGCAGCTTCGGCTGTCGTCCTGCGGGACGGGTGTGATACGGTCCAGCCGCTCCAGCGTCTCGATCAGCAGCGCCGCGCCCGCCTGTGCCAGCCGGTCGAACAGCTCGCCCGCGGTCTCCCGCGCGCCGATCGGTGTCTCATAGGTCAGCAGCATACCGCCGGTATCCAGCCCCTCGGCCATCTGCATGGTGGTCACACCGGCCTTTTCGTCGCCCGCGATGACCGACCACTGGATAGGCGCCGCACCGCGCCAGCGCGGCAGCAGCGAGCCGTGTACGTTGATGCACCCGCGCGGCGGGATGTCCAGCACTGCCCGCGGCAGCAGCTTGCCGTACGCCACCACGATGACCGCCTCCGGCGCGAGCGCGCGCAGCCGTTCCTGCTCGTCCTCGTTTTTCAGCGTCGCGGGCTGGCAGACCGGAATGCCGCGCGCGAGCGCCAGCTCCTTGACCGGCGGCGCGGTCAGTACCTGCCTGCGGCCCTGCGGCTTATCCGGCTGGGTATACACCGCGCACACCTCATGCCCCGCGTCGAGCAATGCACGCAGGCTCGGCACGGCGAAATCCGGCGTGCCCATAAACACAAGCCTCATTCCGGCTCGCCCTCTTCCCCGTCTTCGCGCTGCAGCTCCTCGATGTCCACATACTCCTCCACCTTTTCGGTGAACAGATGTCCGTCCAGATGCTCGGTCTCATGGCAGAAGCACTGGGCAACGATGCCCTCGCCCTCGCGCTCGAACCAGTTGCCGTCGCGGTCCTGCGCGCGGATCCTGGCCCAGGTTGGGCGGGTGACGTAGCCGTACACGCCCGGCACGGACAGGCAGCCCTCCACGATGCGCTGCTCGCCGCTCTGCTCAACCACCTCGGGGTTGACCAGCTCGACCATCTCTTCCGGCTCCTGGTTCACGTCCAGCAGCACGACCACGCGGCGCAGCACGCCGACCTGCGGCGCAGCCAGCCCCACGCCGCCCGAATTCTCGAGCGTTTCGCGCATATCGTCGATCAGGGTATGCAGGCGCGCGTCGAACTTTTCCACCTTGCGGCTGCGCTTCAAAAGCTGCTCGTCGCCCTGCGTCAGAATTTTACGAAGTGCCATAGCGTTTCATTCCTCCATATTCAGCATTTCCGTGTAGCGTTGCAAACATTCCTGTATCTTCTTTTCGTCCAGCAACGGGAAAGCGATCACCGGTTCGGGCGCGCCCGCGCCGCCGAGACGCTTTTCAAACCAGCCGACATCATGCCATGTGCCAGCCTTCCAGCCCGACGCGCGCCATATCCCCGCGTCCACAAAGCCAAGCTTTCTGTGCAGCCGCTCGCTTTTTTCATTCGGCAGCGTGACGCAGCCGTACAGGCCGCGCAAATGCTGCAGCCCAAGCAGCTCGATCAGGCAGCGGTACAGCATAGTACCCAGCCCTTTCCCCTGCATCCCGCGCGCCAGATATACGGACAGTTCGGCGGCCCAGTCGTATGCCGCCCGCTCGCGCAGGCGGTGCGCATAGGCATAGCCCGCGATTTCCCCCGCCCGCTCGCACACCAGATAGGGGTACCAGGCGGATATCTCCCGTACCCGCGCGGCGAATTCCTCCGCCGTGGGTACGTCATATTCAAAGGTTACGGCCGTATCCGTGATGTACGGCGTGTAAATATCCAGCAGCGCGGCCGCGTCCTGTGGCGCTGACAGCCGGATGGTCCATTGTTGTTCCATAATCGTTTCTCTCCTGCGCGGCGTGCTACAAGTCCGGATTTTCATCCGCAAACACGGTCACGCCGCGGTTTTTGCTGTCAAGCAGGAATTCGCGCAGCACGCCCGCGATCAGCGAGCGCCACCGCGCGGTGTTCCTCGCGCGCATGGTCAGGTGATAGCGGTAGCGCCCCATCACCCGCACCACCTGCGCCGCCGCCGGCCCCAGCACCGGTGCCTTTACATCTGCGTACTGCCCTTCCATCAGGCTTTGCAGGCGGGCCTTGAGGGCGAGCAGGCTTTTCAACACCTGCTGCTCGACCTCACCCGCCGCGGTCAGCACGGTCAGGTCGCATACCGGCGGACACCGCAGCGCCTGGCGGGTTTCCAGCTCGCGCTCGAAAAACGCCTCATAATCCTGCCGCGCTGCAGCCAGGATGACCGGATGCGTGGGGCTGTAAGTCTGAATGACCGCCTTTCCGGTATCGAACCGCCGTCCCGCGCGCCCCACCACCTGCGTGATGAGCGAAAACGTGCGCTCACGCGCGCGGTAATCCTGCGCATACAGGCTCTGGTCCGCGTCCAGCACGCCGACCAGCGTGACGTTTTCAAAATCCAGCCCCTTGGTCACCATCTGGGTGCCGAGCAGGATATCCGCCTCGCCCTTGGCGAACTGCGCAAGCAGCTTTTCATGTGCGCCCTTGGTGTGCATGGTGTCCGCGTCCATACGCAGCACGCGCGCGGCTGGGAATTTCTCATGCAGCTCCTGCTCAACTTTCTGCGTGCCGGGCGTTTCGGTAAACAGGCTTTCCCCGCCGCAGGCCGGACACCTTCCGGTGATCCTGACCGACGCCCCGCAGTAATGACACATCGCCCGTCCGGAGGCCGAATGATAGGTCATGCTGGTTGAACAGGACGGGCATTCCGGAACCCAGCCGCAGATCGCGCAGCCGATCACGCGGCTGTTGCCGCGCCGGTTGAGGAACAGGATCGCCTGCTTTCCCCGCCCGAGCGCGCCGATCAGCTCGCTTTCCAACTGCGGACCGATCACGCCCCCCCGTCCCTCTCGGGCCAGGCCGCGCATATCGGCGATCAGCACATCCGGCAGCCCCGCGCCGAGGAACCGCTCGCTGAGTGTAAACACCGGATATTTCCCCTGCTGGGAGCCGTAATAGGTCTCGACCGACGGGGTCGCGGAGCCGAATACGAGCAGCGCGTTCTCCTGCGCGGCGCGGTACTTGGCTACGTCCCGCGCGTGGTAGCGCGGGGACTGCTCGGACCGGTACGCCCCGTCCTGCTCCTCGTCGATAATCAGGATGCCGAGGTCTTTCACCGGCGCGAACACCGCCGACCGCGTGCCGATCACCACGCGCGCGCGGCCGGACTGTATCTTTTTGAAGCTGTCGTACCGCTCTCCGACCGAAAGCGCGGAATGCAGCACCGCAACCTCATCCCCGAACTGAGCCGCAAACTGGCGCAATACCTGCGGCGTCAGCCCGATTTCAGGCACCAGCACGATCGCGCCGCGTCCCTGCCCCAGCGCTCTGGCAATCAGCTTCAGGTAAACCTGCGTCTTGCCGCTCCCCGTTACGCCGAACAGCAGCGCGGCGCGCGGCGTCCTTTCGTCCAGAAGCGCGGCAAGCCCGTCGAACGCCTGCTGCTGCTGCGTGCTTAGCACCGGCGGCGCGGCTTTCGGCACCTCGGAAAAATCCGGCGCGCGCAGCCGCTCCTCGTGCCGCATACGCAGCAGCCCTTTTTTGACCATATCGCGCAGCGCGGCGTCGGATACGCCCGTCATGTAGCAAAGCTCTTTCCAGCTCATCCAGCCGCCATCCGCAAGGATGGACACCACATCCAGCCGCGCGGGGCTACGCCGGCCGATCCGAGCCGCCGCAGCGCCGGCCTCCACGTCCAGGGAAAGCATCCGTTCGGTCTTATCGCCCGACCGCTGGGCGGTATTGCTGCGATAGGTCAGCACGCCCTCGCCTGCCAGCGCGTCCAGCACACGGGTCATGCTTCTGCCGCCCAGCCGCTGCCGGATATCCGAGGCCGCAAGCGTCTGCCCCGGCCGGTCGAACAGCGCGAGCACCGCGCCCGCCTCGCCTTCGCGCGCCCGCAGCGCGGCGAGGTCGGCATCCGGCGCAAGCGTGTAGGTTTCGTTCCGCTTGAACCACAGCCCGGCGGGCAGCATGACGCGCACACAGTCGAAATAGGTGCAGTACAGCCGCTCACGCATCCACGCGGCCAGCTTGAGCTGCCGCGCGTCCAGCACCGGCGCGTCGTCCAGCACCTCCACCACGGGCTTGAGCGGATGCCCGCCGTCGTCCTTCCGGAACGCGAGTACGACCGCTTCCGCCCGTTTATTGCCAAAGCCGAACGGCACGAGAACACGGGTGCCAATCCGCACCTGTTCCCGCAGCTCGTCCGGCACACGGTAGGAATATAGCTTGTCGATCGCATAGGTCGCCGCATCCACGGCGACCGCGCAGATTTTTTCCGCCAATGGATACGCCTCCTTATGCGCCTGATATCCGCCATGCGGGGACACGCATCCCATCCCCGCGGCGGGCGGTCACGCCCGCGCCTGCCGCATCGCGAGCAGCCGGTCCAAAATCACGTCCGCGAGCGCTTCCTTGCTCATCAGAGGCGGGGTCTCGCGCCGCCCATCCGCAAACAGGAGCGTCGCGACGTTGGTATCCGTGCCGAAGCCCGCGCCCGCGTCGCGCAGGGAGTTGGCCACCAACATATCGCAGTTTTTCCGCCGCAGCTTCTCCGCGGCGTTCTCCAACAGGCTCTGGGTTTCCATCGCGAAGCCGCAGAGCAACTGCCCGGGGCGCTTTTTACGCCCCAGCTCGGCCAGGATGTCCGGATTGCGCGCCAGCGCGAGCGTCAGCTCCCCCTCGCCCTTCTTGAGCTTTTCCGCCGCGGTCTCCGCGGGGCGGTAATCCCCCACCGCGGCCGCCTTGACGATCATATCCTGCTCCGCCGCGCGGGATACGACCGCGTCGTACATTTCGCACGCTGAAACCACATCCACCCGCTGAACGCCCGCCGGCGTGTCAAGCGCGGTCGGTCCGGAAACCAGCGTTGTCTCCGCGCCGCGCAGCGCCGCGCGCGCCGCTACCGCGTAGCCCATCTTGCCTGTGGAGTGGTTGGACAGGAAACGGACCGGATCCATCGCCTCCTGCGTCGGTCCAGCGGTGACCAGCACGCGCCGCCCCGCGAGATCCTGCGGGGTGAGCGCTTTTTCAATGCCCCAGAGCAGCGCGGGCGTGTCCGGCAGCTTGCCGCGGCCGGTGTCGCCACAGGCGAGATGGCCCGCCGCCGGATCGATGATATGGAAGCCCCGTTCGCGCAGCGTCCGCAGGTTCTGCTGCGTGACCGGATTATCGTACATGCCCGTATTCATTGCGGGCGCTACCACGACCGGCGCGCGGGTCGCCAGAAGCGTCGTCGTCACCATATCATCCGCGATGCCGTGCGCGGCCTTGGCAATGACGTTTGCGGTCGCGGGCGCGATCACAAACACATCCGCCGCCTTGGCCAGCGAGATATGCTCGACCTCCCACGCGAAGCTGCGATCGAACGTATCCACGACCGTCCGGTAGCCGGACAGGGTTTCAAACGTCATGGGAGCGATAAACTGCGTGGCCGACTCGGTCATCAGCACGCGCACCTGCGCGCCGGCCTGCCGCAGCTTGCTGGTCAGGTCGGCGGCCTTATACGCCGCGATGCCGCCGGTCACGCACAGAACTACGGTCTTTCCGCTCACGCGCATGGCTTACCGGTCCTCTTCCGGTACGTCGCCGTCGTCCAGCTCATGGTCGTCGAACTCGTCGAGGCGGCGGTCATCCTCCTCCTCGTCCTCCTCACGCTCGGCGCCTTCCTCGTCCTCGTCTTCGTCCAGATCGATCGAATCGTCCACATCCACCATCGCAGCCGCGATCGCGTTGTTCTTGACGATGACCGGCGCAGTGCGCGGTCCTGGGCGGTACACTACTTCCCCTGCGGCGATCTCGTCCAGCGCCAGCTTGACCGCCTTATCGGAAAGCTGCTCGCCCGTTTCCTCTGCCTGGTCAGCGATATCGCGAGCGCGCTGCGCCGCGAGGTTGACCAGCAGATAGCGGTTGCCCACACGTTTCATCAATTCCTGCATCGAAGGTTTCAGCATTGTAATCCATTCTCCTTATATTACCCTTTGTATTATTTATGCTCATGATCTGCGCGTTATGTACGCCGCGCCGCCAGAATGCCCTGCAGCTCGCGCACCGCGCGGTCGATCTCGTCATTGACGACGACATAATCGAACCTGTCCCTGCTTTTCAGTTCCTCTTTCGCGGTTTCCAGGCGCTTTCGCACCTTTTCCTCGTCCTCTGTGCCGCGTCCGCGCAGCCGCGCGGCCAGCTCCTCGAACGACGGGGGCGCGATAAACACCATCACCGCGTCCGGACGCTTCTGATGCACCTGCATCGCGCCCTGCACCTCGATCTCCAGAATCACATCGTACCCCTCGGCCAGCTTTTCGTTGACCGGCGCTTCGAGTGTGCCGTAATAATTATCCACATATCGGGCGTGCTCCAGAAAAGCGTTCTGCGCTATCTTCCGCTCAAAATCCGCGCGGGTCAGGAAGTAGTACTGCACCCCGTCCGTTTCGCCCGAGCGCGGCGCGCGCGTGGTCGCGGAGATCGAATAAAACAGGCGGTCATCCTCGGCCATCAGACGGGAAAGCAGCGTACCCTTTCCCGCTCCGGAAGGGCCGGTAAACACATACAGAGTACCCTTATTCATCCTCGCTCCCCCCTTCCTCGCTGTCGCCCGCGAAGCGCGCGGCAACGGTTTCCGGCTGCAGGGCGGACAGGACCACATGGTCGCTGTCCATAATGAGCACGGCGCGGGTCCGGCGGCCGTAGGTGCCGTCGATCACCATGCCGCGGTCGCGCGCCTCCTGTATAGTGCGCTTGACCGGCGCGGACTCCGGACTGACGATCGCGATCAGCCGCGAAGAGGCGACCATATTTCCAAAACCGATATTGATGAGCTTCACCCGCGCTGCCCCCTTTTATGACCTTTTACTCAATATTCTGTATCTGCTCGCGTATCTTCTCGATCTCGCTTTTGATATCCACCACGATGCGCGCCATCTCTACATCGTTCGCCTTGGAACCGATCGTATTGGCCTCGCGGTTCATCTCCTGCACAAGGAAGTCCAGCTTGCGGCCCACCGGCTGCGTTTCGCGCAGCATGGCGTCAAGCTGGTGCAGATGGCTGCGCAGGCGGACGGTCTCCTCATCCACCGCGGTCTTGTCGGCATAGACCGCCGCCTCGGTCAGGATGCGCGTCTCGTCGATGCTGGTGTCCGCCAGCACCTCCTGCATGCGCGCAAGCAGCTTTTCCCGATATTCGCGCACGCGCTCCGGTGAGCGGGCCTCCACCTCGCCCACCATGCGCCCGATGGCCGCGCAACGGCCTTTGACATCCTCCGCGAGCTTTTCGCCCTCGCGCAGGCGCATCTCATCAAAGCCGGCGCAGGCCTTTTCAAACACGGCGGTCACGTCGCGGATCATGGCGTCCGCGTCCTGCTCGATGCGTTCGGAGCCTAAAACGTCGGGCATTTTGGCCAGACTCGTCACGGTCACGTCATCCCGCAGGCCGTATTTGTCCGCGATCTCATGCAGGGCGTCCAGATAACGCTCGGCCAGCGCATGATTGACCGTAACGGCCACATCGCCGCCCTCCTGCACCTCGACGCCCACAAACACCTCAACCTTGCCGCGCGAGATGCGCGACGCGGCTGCTTTTTTTACTGCTTCATCCAGAAAGCCGTACTGACGCGGCGCCTTGACCGTGCAGTCCAGATAGCGGTGATTGACCGCGCGCAGCTCGACCGTGATCGTTTTCCCGTCCAGTTGTTCCCTGGCACGGCCATAGCCGGTCATACTCTTCATGTTACGTTCCCTCTTTTCAGTCGGGCGGCAGGCTTCTGCGCAACAAGGCGATCAGCCGTGACAACGCCACATCATACATCAAAAATACAGCATTGGCCGCAAACCACAATGCCGCGACCCAACCCAGGCCAGTGACGGCAAGCTGTGGAACAAACACGAACACGGCCAGCGCGGCCGCCGCCAGCAGCATAAGGTTAAAATAAGCAAGCTTAATACCCATCTGCATGCGGCGAGGCGCATAGCACTCGACCCAGTATTTTATGATGGGGTACAGCCCACAGAACAGTACATAAGCTGCCGCTACACTTTTTCGCGGCACCAGCAGCAAGCTGAGCACCGAAACCGCCAGATACAGCAGTACCGCGAGACGAACCCGCGCATGACGGATCAGTGGAACCGCGCTCGTCACACCCGCGGCGATGCAGGCCGCAACCGCGGCATAGGGCGATACCCCGCCCAGATAAAGCAACACGAACGCGACCGCCGCGAGTAGGCCGCCCCGTGCAATATCCCGCGCTCCCATATCAGCAGCCCGCGTTGCAGCACATGTTCATACAGCAGTTACAAATCGCCAGCTGCATACACATATCGCACATGTTGGCCTCCTGCATGGGCCGGTAGCCGCCATAGCCGCCCGACATGTTCAGATTGTTGAGCGCCGTGCGGTACTCCATGTTAGAGGGGTCCATCTGGCAGGCCTGCGTATAGGCGCGCATCGCCTCGTCATACCAGCCCTTGCGGTAATAGACCGTACCCATCAGGTAGAACCACTCCGCGTCCCGCGCGCTCGACCGCTGCAGCAGCTGTTCGGCCAGGCCCAGGTTGCCCTGGTTGATCGCCTGCCGCACCTGGCTGTACAACGCCGCGTTCGCGCCGGAATACGCGCGCTGCTGGCCGCCGCCATACTGCTGCCCGCCGTATTGCTGGCCGCCCGCGCCGCCGGCTTTGCCCGACCGCTCGTTCATAATCATGTCGTAGGCTTCGTTGATCTCTTTCATACGCGCCTCGGCAAGGTCGGCCAGCGGGTTATTGATATAATTGTCCGGGTGATATTTGCGCGCCAACTCCCGATATGCGCGCTTGACGTCGTCGTCGCTTGTCTGTGGCGTGACGCCCAGCACTTTATAGGGATCCATGTTTGCCCCATCCTCCGTTCGTTTGGTACGTTCCGTCGAGCACCTGTCGCGTGACGAGCGGCATACCGAGAAAAATAATATTGCGGATCAGCTCCGCGTCGCGCTGCGCGTCCAGCAGGTCGAACGCCATGCAGACGTCAGCGAGGGAGCGTTCGAGCGTCCGCTCGAGCGCATCCTTTATCTCTGTCAAATCCGGCGTGCGCAGGTCATAGCGCAGCACCACCGGATTGTAATTGCCCTGTTCCAGATCCTCCGCCACGTCCTGCGCGGCGTCGAGCAGGTATACCCACCGCCCGATATGGTAAAACATCTGCCGCAGCACGCGCTCGCGCGCGTCCCCCGTGCGGGGGACCACAGCCGCGGTCATGCGCGCCGAGGCGTCCGCCGCGCGATCCATGGACGGGCATTTTTCGCGCTCTATCGCCTGCAGGTCGTCCAGCGCCGCCACGATCTCGCGGTCCGCGTCCGGCAGACGCGCGCGCGCCCTTTGATAGCCGCGCTTCCCCAGGCCGCACAGCAGCCATGCCAGCAGCCGCTTCGCGCCCTTTTCATCCGCCAAGCTGTCTCGGAATTTATGATAGGAGAGCAGCACGCTCACATCGGCCGCAAGCGCAAGCGCGTCGTCGGGTGCGGCGCAGGGGCGCTTGAGCAGCGGATGCGCGTCGCACCGCTTCCTGCAGGGCGGCGGCGTCCCCTCCCGCTCCGCTCCGGCAACAAGGACGAAGAACGTCATGTCGTAGCTCAGGAACAGCGTATAGAACCGGCCGTACCGCGCACGGATCGCATGGCATAGGCCGCAGTATACCTGCTGGAACCGGTCGGCCTCCCTGACCCGCAGCTCGGATTTGACCGGACGGATAAAGCCAAACATCACAAAACCCTTTCGCGCCGCGTGCTGCGCGCACGCTTTTCACATTCAATCTATTTTACCGGACTTTTTCCGATAAGACAAGAGATAAGCGCAGGAAAGCCGGAAAAATTCACAATTTATTCAAAGCCGCTGGGTGATTGCGAACGGTACGTCGTTCTTTTTCTTCATTTGGCGGCTGTACCACATCGCGCCGAGTATACCCAGTGCGAACAGGAGTCCGCCGCAGATTGCGGCCTGCGCCGCGCCGCCTCCCAGCACGCTTCCCGCCCCGTAGCCGATGAAAAACAGCACGACCGGCAGCAGGTAGACCAGCACCGCGATGCCCAGCACGCGGCCGGTTTCGCCCTCCAGCAGCACGCGGTCGCCCACCTGCGCCGCCACGCCGTTGAACGCGGTCACATACAGGGTTTGTGTCTCCAGACCGCCGCAGCCGCCGCATTTGGCGCAGTCATGCCCGCACGCCGACCGGCGTGTCACCTCCACCTCGGCCATACGGCCGGGCAATAGTTTTTTTATCGTTCCCTGTTGGGTCAATGTTATCGCTCCGTTCTGAAAAATATTGCTCCTGCGCGCCGCGGCGCGCGCTCAATCCATAATTGGCCGAAATTCCTCCATGATGCGGTGCGCGGCCCGTATGCCGTCCACTGCGGCGGACATGATGCCGCCCGCGTAGCCCGCACCCTCGCCGCAGGGGATAAGCCCCGCACAGCCGCGGCCGAACAGGTCGTCCCCGCGCGTCATACGCACGGGAGATGAAGTCCGCGTCTCCGGTCCGGTCAGCAGCGCGTCCGGCGCGTCAAAGCCGCGCAGCTTCCCGCCAAAAAAAGGCAGGCTGTCGCGCAGCATATCCTGTGCAAACGCGGGCAGGCTTGCCGTAGCCGCGCTGTACTCTACCCCTATGGGATAGCTGGGCCGCACCGCGCCTGCGGCCTTGCTCGGCTTACCGGCAAGGAAGTCCCCCACGCGCTGGCAGGGCGCGCGGTACGAGCCGGTCTGCGCGAAAGCCGCGCGTTCGATCTGCCGCTGGAGCGACGCGCCGCCGAACGGCGTGCCGTCATCATAGTCTTTGGGGTCGACCGACACTGCGATTGCCGCATTAGCGTTCTTCCCGCTACGCTCATGATAGCTCATGCCGTTGGTAACGACCGTGTGTTCCTCGCTCTGCGCCGCGACGACTACGCCGCCCGGACACATGCAGAACGTGTAGCAGGCCCGTCCGCCCGCCCGTCGGGAAAGGTTGTATTCCGCGGGCGGCAGCAGCGGATGCCCAGCATATTTCCCGTACAGCGCGCGGTCGATCTCGCTTTGCAGATGCTCGATGCGCACGCCGACCGAAAACGCCTTTGGTTCAAAGTATACCCCGTTTTGATGCAGCGCAACAAACGTATCGCGCGCCGAGTGGCCGACCGCCAGCACCGCGCGCTCGCACGCGACCTCGCCGCCGGCCGCGCGGATGGCGCGCAGCGCGCCGTTCTGCACATCCACGCCAGTCAGCGGGGTCCGAAAGCGCACCTCCCCGCCGTTCCTCACGATCTCCCGCCGCATGGAGCGCACAACGTCTTTCAGGATGTCCGTACCCACATGGGGCTTGGCCTTTTTGACAATATCCTCCGGCGCGCCGTGCGCAGCGAGCGTTTTCAGCACCTCGTCGCACAGTGGATCGCCGATGCGGGTGGTCAGCTTACCGTCCGAATAGGCGCCCGCGCCGCCCTCCCCGAACTGGATATTGCAGTCCGGATCGAGCGCGCCGCCCTTCCAGAACGCCTGCACCGCGCGGTCGCGCGCGTCCAGGTCGCCGCCGCGCTCCAGCACCAGCGGCTCGTAGCCGTGCCTGGACAGCGTATAGGCCGCGAACAGGCCCGCCGGCCCCAGGCCGATGACCACCGGCCGGTGCCGCAGCCGCTTCTTGCCGCGCGGAACGGCCGCTTTTTCATCGGGCTTATAACGCACGAAGGGCATTTGCAGCTTTTCTGCAAATGCCTTTTCGTCCACGGGCGCGTCCAGGCGCACCGTATATACGCGGAAGATCCGCCCGCGCCGCGCGTCGATGCTCACGCGGGACACCGCCGCCTGCGCCTCGTCCAAGCCGGTCAGCCGCCGCGCCTGCGCGAGCGCGAGCGCCTCCGGCTCGTCAAACGGCAGGCGGATATTGCTTACCAGAATGCTCACGCGCCGTCCCCGCTTTCCTCTGGATAGACCGCATCCGACGGGGCGGCTCCCGCCGCGGCGTCCCCGTCCGTACCGCCGGAGCCGTTGTCCACAATCTCGATCTCAACCTCCACGTCCTCTTCCACCACGGTCACGCCGGCCGGCAGGCTGGTCGCGGCGACCACGCCCTTGACCGTATGCCTGCCCGCGCCGAGCGAATCCGAATCAAAGGTCAAACCGATCGAAAAGCCGTCGGTATCCACCTGGTCGAGCGCGCTCTCCGTGCCGCGCAGCTCGATCTCCACCGATCCGGTCAGTACGTTGACCGTGTAAGGCGTCTGCTCCTGCGAGGTATCGTTCGGGGCGAACTGCGTGACTTGGACCTTGCGTGTCGCAATGCCGTCGGTTTCATCCGCCACGGTGATGGTCACGCTGGCGGTAGAGGGCTGTCCCTCGTCCAGCCGGACGTTGTCCGGCAGCTTGATATCCATTTGGATGGGCACGTCTGTCCGGACGCTGTCCAGATCGATCTCGCCCAGGCTGATCTCGGTCAGCTCCGCAAGCGTGTTCTGGTCGCCGAGGACCTTGACGCTCTGCGGGCTGATAGACGCGCGCACCTGGCTGCCCTTGAGCGTCTCGCCGTCCTTGAGCGTAACGGTCAGCGGGATGGTCTCGATCGGGTAAAGCGGCACGCGCACATTGACCGTATCCGTCTGGCAGGTCACATGCGTCCCCGTAATCGGGACGCCGGCGTCGTTATACAGGGCGATCGAGCACTCACCGGTGACGGTCAGGCTCTCGCCCTCCACGCTGATCGTCGCATAGGCGTAAGCGACCTCTTTCAGCTCGGCCTCCGGCCCCTCGACCGTTACCGACTCGGTCGTCGTGGGTACCGCCTTGCCCGCGCGGTACCCCTCCGCGGGCGTGCCGGTCACGTCGATGCGGACCGGCACGCTGACCGTGGTCACCTTATCAACCAGCACGCTCACGCTCACCGGATTGGCCCGCACCGGATCGATGTCCGCGCTGCTGACCGCAACCTGCACGGGCCGGTTATACTCGCCCGCCCCGTCGGTGATTGAGGATACGTCGACCGTGGCCGTGATCTTGCGCCGCAGCGTTGGGTCGGTTACCTCGTTGTTTCGCCCCTCCACGACCACATCCACGGTCGCGGTGCTTTCGATCACCGACAGGCCCTGGCTCGCCAGCAGTTCTTCCTCACCGGTAATGGTAACCGGGATGTCCCGAAAGGTATTCTGCTTGACCGGATTATCCGCGTCGCGCACGATGATCCACAGGACGAACGCGAGCAGCAGGGACAGCAGGCGCAGCCAGACGTCATGCTTTTTCAGGAATTGCCTCACTTGCCCGCGCCCCCCTTCCAGATGTTGCGGAGCGCTGTCAGCCGGTTCTTTTCCGGCTTTTCCTCAGTGAGCAGCTCGCTTTCCAGCACTTTTTTCAGCACCTCGGGTGACAGATGGCGCTTGAGCATGCCGCCGATCGCCACCGAGATCGCGCCCGTTTCCTCCGAAACGACGACCAGCACGCTGTCCGAGGACTCGCTCATGCCAACCGCCGCGCGGTGGCGCGTACCCAGGTCGCGGGACAGGTTCTGGCTGCCCGAAAGCGGCAGCACGCAGCCCGCGGCGCAGATGCGGCCGTCGCGCATGATCAGCGCGCCGTCATGCAGCGGGCTGTTCTTGAAAAAGATGTTTTTGAGCAGCTCGGGCGAGGGATCGGCGTCCAGCAGGGTGCCAGTCGCGACGATCTCGCCGAGGCGCTCCCGCCGTTCGAACACGATCAGCACGCCGGTCCGGCTTCTGGACATATCCGCGCAGGCGGCGACCGTCGCGCCGATGGCCTCCTCGATCTCGTCCTTGTTGTCCGCCGGCGTGAGCAGGCGGCTCAGGTTGCCCTTGCCGAGCTGCTCGAGCAGACGCCGCAGCTCGGGCTGGAAAATCACGATCACGGCGAACACGCCGATGCCCAGCGAATTGCGCAGGATAAACGAAATCGTGGTCAGTCCCGCCACGCTGGCGAGCAACATGACCAGCAGCAGCACGATGATGCCCTTGACCAGCCGCGCCGCGCTTGTATCCTTGAGCAGCTTCATCACGCGGTAAATGATATACGCGACGATCAAAACGTCGACCACGTCCATCAGGCCCGCTGTCTGAAGCGAGTTTACGCTGCTTCGCAGCGAGGACAGCAAATCGAAATTCTGGAACGCCGCTGTATTGAAAATATTTTGGAAAGTCTCCATAAAGCCACCTGTCCTGTGATTTTTCATTCCTCCGCACAGCAGGGGAGACGCGGGGTTTCAACATTACCTATACTACCACAATTCGCTTCCCCTGTATAGCGTATTCACAGATTTTTTACGGTTTTGCACAGCAAATCAGCCGCATGCTCCGCCGTGCGCGCGGTCGAATAAAAGGAGAAAGAGAAGCGCACGGTGCCGGTTTCCTCCGTGCCGGCCGTGCGGTGCGCGAGCGGCGCGCAGTGCAGGCCCGCGCGCACCGCGACCTGCCGCCGCGCCAGCTCCTCCGCCACGGTCTCGCAGGGCATCCCCCGCACGCGCAGCGACAGCACGCCGGTCTGCGGCGCGCCGGAAAAGCATTCGATCCGCTCCTCCCGCTCCAGCGCGCGCACAAACTCACGCCGGAGCGCCTGTTCATGCGCGAGGATGTTCTCCGGGCCGACCGCGCGCACAAACGCGATGCCCGCCGCAAGCCCCGCGATACCCGGCACATTGGGCGTGCCGCTCTCCAGCGCGTCCGGTAGGAAATCCGGCTGCCGCGGCTCTTCCGACAGGCTGCCCGTGCCGCCCGCCATCAGCGGCGCGGCCGTGATACGGTCGTCGAGCGCGAGCAGGATGCCCGTACCCTGCGGCCCGTACAGTCCCTTGTGGCCGGGCATGCACACTGCGGCAAGACAGGGATGGCGGCGCACGTCGATCCCGACCATACCGGCGGACTGGGACGCGTCGAGAATCAGCGGCACGCCCGCCGCATCCAGCAGCGCGGCGATCCCGTCGAGCGGCGCGGCAAAGCCAAACACATTGGACACATGGTTGAGGATGAACAGCTCCGTCCCCGCAGCCAGCGCTTCCCGCGCTTTCCGTTCCATCCCCGCGGCGTCCCAGAGCGGGGTGTCGAGCACGGCCGGCTCGATCCCGCGCAGCGTGAGCGGCCGCATGACCGCGTTGTGCTCATATCCGCCGACTGCGATCCGCATGCCCGGCTTCGCCAGCGCGTGAATAGCCAGATTGAGCGCGTGCGTGGCGTTCATCGTGAACACGACGCGCGCCGGATCGCGCACGCCGAACAGCGCCGCCGCCTGCTCGCGGCAGCCGTATACCAGCTCGCCCGCGCGCGCCGCCGCCGCGTAGCCGCCCCGCGCGTAGCCTGCCGCCGCGTGCATCGCGCGGCGCACCGCCTCATCCACCGCGCGCGGCTTATACAGCGTCGTCGCGGCGTTATCCAGATAGATCATGCGCCGCCCCCCTCGTCCGGCATGACGCGGCACGGCGAAAGCCCCAGCTGCCGCAGGCGGCGCACCGCCTCGTCCGCCTGCGACGCCCCGACGCGCACCGCCCAGCCGCACGACTCAGTCCGCTCGTGCCGCGGCGGCCGCGCGACCTCGCCCGGCACGCCCATCTGGCCCAGATGGCGCCGCAGCCCGATCGCTTCCGTCTGGCTGCGGCATATCAAAAGCGCATATTGGCTCATTGTTTGTCTCTCCCTCCAAGCATAGTCTATTCTCATGCTATGTTGAAAAAGCCGCCGAAGTGTGTTATGCTGGAACCGATCGAAAAAATACAGTTTGGAAGTGAAACAAATGGAGCTTTCTATCCTTTCGCTGCGCGTGCGGGCGCTTTCCGTGCTGCGCGGCCTGCAGCGGCACCCGTTCGTCTCGTCCTACCTCGCGGTCTTTGACGCGCTCAAGACCGACGACGCGGATTTCGCGCGGGCCTACGGCGCGCTGTGCGCCCAGATCTTCGCCTGCGGCGACGTCAACCGCGCCATGCTGGACGCGGTGCATTTTGATGTCAACACCATGACCGATACGCTGGCCGCGCCCTCCGCCACCCTGCTGGGCGCGGCCACGCACGATATCCAGGCGCTCAACGCCCTGCTCGCCTTGGACGGCAATACGCTCAAGTCCGCGGCCGCCGGCGTATACCGCATGCCCGCGCTACGCGACCTGCCGGATTATCCGGCCGCCGCTCCCCTACCGTTCCGCGACGGGGCGGCGCTGGCCAGCTTTTACCGCGCGCAGGGCTACGGCTTTTTCGCACAGGCCTCCGCTTTCGCTGTACAGGATGACGGTACGGTGACGCCGATCGGGCATCCGGACGCCATCCGCCTGCGCGACCTGCCCGGCTATGAGCGCCAGAAGCAGCAGATCCTCAAAAATACCCGCGCGTTCCTGGATGGTCGCGAGGCCAACAACATCCTGCTCTACGGCGACAAGGGGACGGGCAAATCCTCTACCGTCAAGGCGGTGGTCAACGAATACGCCGAGCGCGGCCTGAAGATCATCGAGATGTCGCCGCGGCATATCGCCTGCTTCCCGCGCATCTTCGCGGACACGCTCCGTTCCCCGTTCCGCTTCATCGTATTCCTGGACGACCTCTCCTTCAGTCGGGAGGACGACAACTTCGCCGCGCTCAAGGCCTTTATCGAGGGCGGACTGGCGGGTAAGCCCTCCAATCTGGTCATCTATGCGACCAGCAACCGCCGCCACCTGATCCGCGAGACCTTCGCGGACCGCGAGGGCGACGAGGTGCGCGTGCGCGACAGCCTGGAAACCGTGACCTCGCTCTCCGACCGCTTCGGGCTGGAGATCACGTTCTCCGTGCCGGACAAGGACGAGTACCTGTACATCGTCGATCAGCTCGCCGCGGAGAACGGCCTGGCGCTGTCCGGCGAGCAGCTTCACCTGCTGGCCGAGCGCTTCGCGCTGCGCCGGAACGGGCGCTCCCCCCGCACGGCGCGCCAGTTCATCAGCCAGCAGCTCGCGGAGCAATACGAAAAGTAACCGCACACAAAAAAACGCACCGCAAGGCGCGCATCAAACAGAAAACAGGCCGCAGAAGCGGCCTGTTTTCATAAAAGCCGAGGACAAGCGCCTCGGCTTTTATACCAGTGTGGAGTAAGGCTTCGCGCGCTGCGCGCGCCGGAGCTTTGGACGCATCCGCGGCCGCGCCGCGGTGCGTCCCACCTCACTGAAATCCGTATGCGTTCAGTGAGGTACGTTACCAGCCGAAGAACGGAAACGGGCTTTGGTAATACTGCGAACCATCATCCTGCTGGCTCTGCGCGTCCTGCGCAGCCGGATCCTCGCCCTCCAGGTCGTGCGCGTCCATCAGTGTGATCGTGACGTTGAGCCGTTTGCCGGTCGAAATGCGGTAAACCGTCAGCGTGATCTTGTCGCCTGCCTTTTTGTCTTCCTTGACTTCATTCACGTCGTCCATGGTCGGGGTAGGCGTACCATCCACCGCTACAATGACGTCGCCAACCTGCAGCCCCTCGTCGGCCGCCTTGGCGCGCGAGTCGATCGAGTCCACCTGCACGCCCGCGATGCTACCGTCCGCGGATTCCACATTATATCCCGAAATGCCGATGGACGGACGCCCCGCGACATAGCCGTTGACAATCAGCTCATCGACGACCTCCTTGGCCATGTTGATCGGGATGGCGAAGCCCATGCCCTCGATCGACGCCTCGCTGAACGCATTGCTCGAAAGCTTGGCAGAGGTAATGCCGACCACCTGCCCGTATTTGTTAATCAGCGCGCCGCCCGAGTTGCCCGGGTTAATAGAAGCGTCGGTCTGGATCAGGGTCATCACGCGGTCGTTGATGGTCACGTCGCGGTTGATCGCGGAAATGCGGCCGCCCGTGATCGTGTTGGCAAACTGCACGCCGCCGGGCGAACCGAGCGCGTACGCATATTCGCCGGGCTGCAGCTCATCCGAATTGCCGAACTCGGCCGCCGTAAGCGTCCCGTCCGGCTCCACCTTGAGTACCGCCAGGTCGGTCTGCTCGTCCGTGCCGATGATCTCGGCCGGCATCTGCGTCCCGTCGCTGAGCTGGACCATCACCTGCTCCGCGTCCTCGACAACATGGTTATTGGTGATGATGTAACCGTCCTCGCTCATGATAACGCCCGACCCGCTGCCACCGGTCGCAATGACCGATACGATCGACGGGCTTACTTTTTTGTAGATCTCCTCGCCCGCCAGACCGTTGACCACGTCGTAATTATCCGGATCGTATTCCGGCGTGTCGGATATCTGCACGGTGGGCATGCTGCCCGCCGTGGTGCCGCCTCCCGCAGGCGCGCCGCCGTTATTGGAAACGATATGCCCGATCACCGCACCGCCTGCAAACAGCAGGCAGGCCGCCGCGACGCTGCACAGGCCGATGACAATGCCCTTCCCGCGCCCTTTCTTCTTTTTCGGCGGCTGCGGCTGGCCGGCCGGTTCGGCATGCGGCGCCTGGTATGGGGCCTGGTACGCTGGATGCTGCACCGGCGTCTGGTACGGAGTGCGCGGTTCTTCGGCGCGAGGCGCGCCGGATGCCTGCGGCTCTTCCCGCGGCGTCTCCTGCGTTCCCTGAGCCGGCTGTGCCGGCGTTTCATTCTGCGGCTCCATAACGGGCTGCTGCGGTTCAGTATGGTCATCGCCGCCCGGGGCCGGCGTATAGTTGTTATTGAAGTCGTCCATTGTAATGGCCTCCCTATCGGTTTTGTGCTTTCATTCTAACCCGCCATTGTGGCAGTTTGTTGAAAACAATATGAACAAATCATGAATTCGGCCCCGTGTGCAAAAAACGGCGGAGGACCGGCCGGTCCTCCGCCGCTGCGCGCAGCGCGTCATTGTTTGCTGCCCGGCAGCTGCGGCGGGGCCAGCGGCAGCGTAAACGAGAACTCGGTTTCCCCGTCATCCGAACGGACGGATATCTCCCCGCCGTGCAGGTTGATGATGTTTTTGACGATATACAGCCCCAGCCCCGCCCCTGTCTTGTCCAAGGAGCGCGAGCGGTCGGCCTTGTAAAAGCGGTCGAACACATGCGGCAGCTCCTCCGCCGAAATACCCGCGCCCGTGTTGCTGATGGAAAAGGCGCAGAACGTCCCCTCCGGATGGGCGCGCAGCGTGAGCCGGCCGCCCTCATTGATGAATTTGACCGCGTTGTCCACCAGGTTATATACCACGCGGTACAGATGGTCGCGATCACCCATGACCATCAGCCGGTCGTCCAGCTCGCACGCCACGTCGAGCCGCTTCTTTTCAATCTTCTGCTCGAACGAAAGGATGATCTGGCTGGTCATCTCGGAAAAATCGAACGGCGCGGGCGCGAGCAGCAACTCTCCCGACTGTATCTTGGCCGCATCCAGCATGCGGTTCACCATGCGGGACAGGCGGCGCGTCTCCTCGGCAATGATGCGCAGGTATTTGTCATGCTGGTCGGGGAGGATGGTGCCGTCGATCATCCCATCCACAAAGCCGCCGATCGTCGTCATCGGGGTCTTGAACTCGTGGCTGACGTTGGAGATGAAGCCGCGCGTCAGCTCCTCGAGCTGGTTCAGGTCGCGCGCCATGTTATTGAACGACACCGCCAGCTCGTCTATCTCATACGAACGGTTGTCCTCTGGCACGCGCACATCAAAATTGCCGGCCGCGAATTCCTTCGCCGCCGCCGCGATCACCTTGAGCGGGCGGGTGACATGCTGCGAAATGATAAACGAAATAATCAGCAGGACCACCAGCGTAATCAGCAGGATCAGCACCAGGGTCTGTGTGGAGTGGCGCACCACGCCCGCGGTCTCCGGGTCCTGCGCGGAGACAAACACCAGAGCGGTAATCTCACCCGTCTCATTGATCACCGTCGTACCGACCGTATAGCTCGACGCCGCGGTCAGCACGCCGAGCGACCCGACCGCGGCATACGTGCCGGATGTGCGCACCTGGCTGGTGACCTCGGGCGGAATCATATAGCCTGGCATGGTGTAGGCCGTTCCATCCGGCGCGGCGGCCATCTGGATGATACCGTCCTCATCCGTGACCAGCACGGTGATGGCGTCCTCCTTGGCAACGCGCGCGATCGAAAGGATGTAAAACTGCTCGAACTCCTCCGAGGTGCTGCCGCGCAGCAGCTCGGTCTGCTCCGCGATGCTCTTCACGGTCGTGCGCAGCTCGGTCTGCTTGGCGGAAAGCGCGTAGTTGCTCATCTGATAGTAAAACACACCGCCCGCCATAGCAAACGCACATACGATCAGCACCAGGTGCGTCACATAGTTTTTGAAAAAAAAGCTGTGTCTGCCCATCGCTTACTCCTTGGTCTCGAACTTGTATCCCACGCCCCAGACCGTTTTCAGCTCCCATTTATCCGAAACGCCCTCCAGCTTTTCGCGCAGGCGCTTGACATGTACATCCACCGTGCGGGTATCGCCGAAGTAATCGAAGCCCCACACATCGTCAAGCAGCTGCGCACGCGTAAACACGCGGTTGGGGCTGGACGCGAGGTAGTACAGCAGCTCGATCTCCTTGGGCGGCGCGTCCACACGCTTGCCGCGGATGACCAGGTCATAGGCCTGCTTGTCGATCACCAGGTTGTCGAAAGACAGCTTCTCCGGCGCGTCATCCGGCGCCATGCGGCGGAACACCGCGCGCACGCGCGCGATGACCTCGGGCATTTCAAGCGGCTTTACGATATAGTCGTCCGCCCCCATCTCCAGACCGGAAACGCGGTCCGCGGTCTCGCCCTTCGCGGTCAGCATGATGATCGGCACATCGCTTTCCGCGCGGATCTCCTTGCAGACGGCCCAGCCGTCCATCACAGGCATCATCACGTCGAGCAGCAGCATGTCCGGCTTTTCGGACTTCCACTTTTTGATCCCCTCAACGCCGTTTTCCGCTTCTATCACGGTATAGCCCTCCCGCTCCAGATAAAGACGGAGCAGCTCGCGGATATTCGCTTCATCTTCAACAATCAATATCTTTTTGGGCATTGTTCTCCCCTGCTTTCCGATAGTATGCTTCCATTATACTGCTTTCCATTCGAAAAAGCATTAACAATCTGTAAAAGACTGCGCGGACCCTCCGCCGCCGGATTGCGCCGGCGCCGCGGGCATGCTATACTGGACACAACCCCAAAGCAGAGGAGCCACCCCCATGTCACATCCCATCCCCATGCACATCATCGCGCGCATCCGCAGCGACTTCCCCACCAAGTTCGGCATCCCGCGCCAGAGCGGGCTGGCGGACACGCCGGCCCGCATCGTATTCGAGCCCCCCTACCGCAACGCCGACGCGCTGCGCGGGATCGACGGTTTTTCCCACCTGTGGCTGATCTGGCAGTTTTCCGAAGCCGTGCGGGAGGGCTGGTCGCCTACCGTGCGCCCGCCCAAGCTCGGTGGCAACCGGCGCGTCGGCGTATTCGCGACGCGCTCGCCGTTCCGGCCGAACGCCATCGGCCTTTCCTCGGTTCGGCTGGAGCGCGTCGAGCCGTGGACGCCGGACGGGCCGGTACTCCATGTGTCGGGCGCCGACCTGATGGACGGCACGCCCCTGTTGGATATCAAGCCCTACCTCGCCTACACGGACGCGCATCCTGAGGCTTCGAGCGGCTTCGCCTTGCCCACGGACGCCGTGCAGGTTTCCTGCCCGCCCCGCCTGCTCGACAGCCTGCCCGCCGGCCGGCGGCAGTCCCTGCTTGCGGTGCTCGCGCAGGACCCGCGCCCCGGCTATCAGGACGAACCTGGCCGCGTCTACGGGTTCCCGTTCGCCGGCTTCGAGGTGCACTTCACCGTGGAGGGCGGCGTGCTGACCGTGCTTTCCATCACACCCACTTAAAAAACCGCTCAGGGAATCCCCCTGAGCGGTTTTGCGTTATTCTTTCCGCCGCGCGGATCAAAGATTGGTCGGGGTGATCGCTTCGTAGTCCGCGAGCGTGCCGCCGTTCATGAAGCAGTCGATGATCTGCTTGCCGCGCGGATCGAGATCCGGCGTATCAAACTTGGCAACCTCCTTGCGGAAGAAGTCGGTCAGGATCTTCGCGCCGGCATCGTAGCCATCCTCGCCCACACGGTCCTGGGTATCGACGCGCAGGTACTTGGAGCGGATGCGCTGGCCGTCGATGGTCATATCCTTCATCGCGTAGCCAAGCAGCGGGCAGCGCGCCGGCTCGAGATGCTCGCGGCGGATCTTCGCGCCGCCGTGGCGCGCCAGGTACTCGCGGCTGATCCACTCGGCCGCGAAGCCGACCTTGTACACGCCGATATGCTGGTTCGGGATCAGCACATAGCGGGTGTTCGGGCTCTTGAGGATCTGGTCGAGCAGCAGATTGGCCTGCTTGACGCGCAGACCGGTGGCAAACGGCCAGTAGGAGCCGACGCCCTCGCTCTTCAGCTCGTTGCCGGTCACAATGGACGGGTTGTTGAAGCCGCGCGGCGCGACCAGGCGCCACAGCCAGGCGAGTGCGGGCGGGATGATATGCATCATGCCCATGATGCCGTAGTTCGGGTTCTCGCGGGTGGAGGGGGGCATGCGCACACCGAACGAGCGCACGTCAACCTCTACCGGCTCCTTGACGATATGAGGGATATCCCAGCGCGGCACAATCGCGCGCGGGTTGGAGCAGGGCTTGCCGTTGGAATCGAGCGTATGCTCCCATATCAGCAGGGTCGCGCCCGCGTGGCCCTCCATGTTGAAGAAGCAGAGCGGCTCCTTCGGCTCGGTGCAGATGCGCTCGTATACCGGATCGCAGCCGTAATGGGTCACGCCGTCCATGCGGAGGAACCAGCCGTCCTCGCCGTCCACCAGGACGAGCTTGCCGGAGTTGTTCTGGACCGCCGGATAGCAGGTCGCCATATCGTCGCACACCGGCTCGATGGCACAGGTCTGTCCCATGTTGAGGTAGGTTTCCTCGCCGGTCACAGTGTTCTTGGAAAGCAGCACACGGTTGTCCGGCTCGCGGGCAATGTCCTGCAGCATCTCGCTCTTGCCGCCGCCGGACGCGCCCTCGTGCATAATAACCATTTCGTTCTCATACGGCGTAACCAGACGGCCGCAGGAGGTGTGGCAGGTAGTCCAGCCCTCCTGCTCGCCGATATCGAGCAGCACGGAGTACACGCCCTTTTTCGCGGACGGGCCGGGATACAGGTTGTAGGAGAACACCTCGTGGCAGTCGTCCAGACGGTTGTGTACAACGACCTGCTTGCCCTCGAAGTGGGTGTGGCGGAACGGGGGCGCGACGTAAACGATCGCGCGCGGCTTATAGCCCTCGGTCTCCTCAGCGTTAACAAAGCCCTGCAGATGTGCCAACGCGAACGCGAAGAACGCGCACGGCTTGGGGCAGACCAGCATGGAGCCGTAGCCGTAGATATTGCCGCCCGAGTTAAACGGCATGAGGATAAGCTCCTGCGTCTTGAACCACTCCATGGTTTCTTTCCGCAGGTCGCTGAAGGGATAGCCGTAAACGTCGGCGAAACGCTTTTTATCGGTCGGCTTATCGTCGGCGATGCGCATGCAGTCCGGCTCGCGGCGGCGCATGTAGTCCTCCACAAAGTTGACCGAAGCGCCGTTCTTGCAGCGGGTCACGTCCGCTTCCTTCACCGGACCCTTGCCCGGAACGTCGAACACAACGTCATATACATCGGCTTTGTCCGGACCGAACACCATGTCGTACAGCTCCGCCTTGCTGGTTGGCACGGATACGCCCTTACAGTTTTCGATGACATCGGTCAGTTCGTCTGTAAAAGTAAATTTTTTCAGCAACTGGTTCATCTGTTCTTTTCCTCCTTTCACACCGTTTTCCGGCGGTTTCCCACGCGCTCGATCGGTGTGCCATACACGGCTTCGACAATTTTTTCACATAATTTGCCAAGGCCTATTGTAGTTCATTTATAGCATACATCAAAACCTGGGGCGCCGTCAATAAATTTTCGAATTTTTGCAAGCTTTCTCTCAAGTTCTTGCACTATGTACAAATTCAGCGTTCCATTTTCGTGTGTTTCCCTCATATGGACACCTGTATTCCGTGCATTATCCCCCAAAATGCACACTGATTTTTACGACCTCGCTTGCCGTACCGACCCGCATATCCGGTCCCCACACCCCTAAACCGGACGTGACAACCGAAAACATGTCCTTTATTTGCACCATTCCGCAGGGATTTTCCCACAAAAAGCCCATGATCAGGTTGCTGGGAAACACCTGTCCGCCATGCGTATGTCCGGACAAATCCAGATCAAAGCCCGCCTCGGCCAGCGCCTCCAGCTCCTTCGGCTGATGGTCGATCACGAAAGCGGGCTTTTCTGGTTCGAGCAGGCCAGCCCATTCTGCAGGACTGAGCCGTTCATCCCCCAATTTCCTGTCCCGCGAAGGGTCCTTGCGGCCGACGAGCTGGACGCCGTTTTTTAATGTAACTTTTTCATCTTCCAGCAGATTTATCCCCGCGCGTCGCAGGAAACCGGCCATTTGGGGGTCGTTTTTCTCCTCATCCTCGGTGTCCCAGGTAAAGCCCGCCAGGATCGGCTCAGACAGGTCGTGGTTGCCCCAGCATGCATAAGCGCCGTATGTGCTATGCATGGAAGCCAGCGCCGCCGCGATGCGGTCAGGCTCCGGCACGGCTTCGTATTCATTGTCAAAGATATCCCCCGCGACCACGATCAGGTCGGGCTGCATATCGTTCACCGCCTGCGCTGCCCGCTCGATATAGGCAGGGTCGGTGCTGTAGCCGAGATGCAGGTCGGCCAGCAGCGCGACGGTCATGTCTTCCCCCGCGCCCTCCAGCGTGACCGCATACTCCGTCACGCGCAGCGTACGGGCGTTGGCCATGCCGTACAGGCACACCGCGCACACCAGCGCCAGGGCGGCGCCGCCCTGCACCTGCCGTACGCGCTGCATTTGCGCGAAGTCCCTGCGCTGGATGCGGCGCAGGCAGGCCAGGAGCGCCTCCACCGCCAGCACGGCAAGGAGGAGGTACAGCATCCAGCCCAGCCAGTAATTGCTTACCTGCTTGAGCAGCCGCCGCAGCGCGGGCGGGGACTGCACCAGAAAGCCAGTCAGCGGGGTCAAGGCGGCAAAGCTGTAAACGGCCAGGAACAACACGCGGAACGCCCGCGTGCCGAACACCCGATGGCACGCACCCGTCCATCGCAGCACCCAGCGCGCCAAAAATACATTGACGAAACTATAAAAAGGTGCGAGAATAAAGGCAAGCATTGTCAAAACTCCATCATAATTTGTCAAATTCACAAAAAACAAAAAGGGAAAGCAATTTTTATGTGGCAACGAAAAGAACTCAAGCGGCGCGGTAAGCGGCAGTTTTTGCGGAACTGGGCCGCTACGGTCGCAGTATGCTTTATCCTCGCCTTCACGGGCGCGGAATTTGCGGGGTCGGCGGATTTCATCGGCCAGTTTGACCCATCCGCCATGCTGCCGGACGACCAGGTCGCGATCCAGGCGGTCAGCCTGTCCAACTGGGAGCTGCTGCTCGAATGGCTGCGCATCGACCCGATGGACGGCACGCACCCCATGTGGGCCGCGGCTGACCAGAGCCTCGCGCCGGCCTTTGATACGCTTACCGCGCCATTCTCCGCGTTTTTTGCGCTGCTCGAGCGCTCGCGGTTCGCAGGCTGGCTGGATATCGCGCTGGCCGCGCTTGGCATCGCAGGCGGGCTGTGGTTCACCATCTGGGTACTGAGCGCAGTCAGCGTGGGCGCGCGGCGCTTCCTGCTGGAAAGCCGCGTGCGCGACAATATCAGCATCGCTGCGATGTTCACGCCTTTCCAGCACGGCTGCTGGCGGAACGTGGCAAAGGGCATGTTCCTGCGCTCGCTGTTCCTGCTGCTGTGGGCGTGTACCATCGTCGGCTTTCCGGTCAAGCTGTACTCCTACCGCATGGTGCCGTATATCCTGGCGGAAAACCCGCAGGCCAGGCCCGCCGAGACGCTCCGTCTGTCCCGCCAGATGATGCGGGGCAATAAATGGCGCTGCTTCGTGCTTGACCTGACGTTCTACCTGCACTGGACCTTTTTACCTCTGCTGGCCTCCACCGTGCTCGGAACGGCCATCGGCCTGGCGACCGGCGATGTCGCGCTGTGCCAGTCGCTCGCGGCGGCAGCGGCCGGACTGCTGTCCCTGCTGTTCGTCAACGGCTACCGCTCCGCCACCGACGCAGGCCTGTACGCCGCACTTCGGCAGGCGCAGCTTGACGCGGGCACGCCACTTTCCGCCCTGTTTGTGGTCCCCGCTTTCGGCGAGACGGCGCCGGCGGGCGAAAAGCCCCGCCTGCCCGACGCGGACGTGCGCCTACCGGAGGATCCGGTGTTCCACTACGCCCAGCGTCACAAGCTGGACTATAACCGGCATTACGGCCTGCGCACGCTTATCCTGCTGTTCTTCACTTTCGCGTTCATCGGCTGGGTCTGGGAGGTCGCGCTGCACATCGTCACCAAGGGCATGTTCGTCAACCGCGGCACGATGCTCGGCCCTTGGCTGCCCATCTACGGCGCGGGCGGCGCGCTCGTGCTCCTGCTGCTGAAAAAGCTGTTCACCCGGCCGGTGGCGACCTTCCTGGTCTCCATGGTGCTTTGCTCGGTCATCGAGTATTTCTCCAGTTGGTATCTGGAGGTCACCAAGGGCATCCGCTGGTGGGATTACAGCGGCTACTTCATGAACCTGAATGGCCGTATCTGCCTGGAGGGCGCGGTGATCTTCGGCCTGGGCTGCTGCGCGGTCGTATATTTCGCCGGTCCGTTGCTCGGCGGGCTGCTCGACCGGCTCTCCCCTGCCCGGCAGAACACGCTGTGCGCCGTGCTGCTTACGCTGTTCGTGGCCGACCTGGCGTACTCGCACGTCCACCCGAATGCGGGCGAGGGCATCACGGACTATAACGACTGGCAGCAGGACGCCGCCAGGGACGCCCTGCTGCCCGAAGCTGCAAACGATTCTGTAACCGCCATCCTGTCCGAATAGCCCTTAGCGGACGGCCCACCGTTCCCATACGCGGGCGACCGACGCGCATCTGCCGTCCCGTCCGATCGTAAAGACCGCTCCCGAAAGCGCACAGTCGCCGGGGGCGGTTTTGAAATATTCAGTCAGGTCGCCGCGGAACATGGCGACCGACTGCTCCACGCACACCCCCAGCACGGACACGACCGGACCGGTCATGCCGATATCCGTGATATAGCCCGCGCCCTTGGGGTTGACGCGGTTGTCCGCGGTCTGCACATGGGTGTGCGTCCCCCAGACCGCGGCCGCGCGCCCATCCAGATAATAGCCCATGGCGAGCTTTTCGCTGGTGGCGTTTGCATGGATCTCGGCGAGCGCGATATCGTACTGTCCCGCCGCCTCGCGCAGGATTTTATCCGCGCACAGGAACGGGTTATCCGGCCCGTAGTGCATATCGCAGCGGCCGATCAGGTTCATCACGAGCAGGCGCAAGCCCTGCGGCCCGTCGAAAACGCCCCAGCCTCGCCCTGGGCTCTGCGGGGCGAGGTTGGCCGGACGCAGCACGTCCGGATGCTCATCCAGATAGGGCGCGATCTGTTGCTTGGAAAACGCATGGTTGCCCAGCGTGATGATATCCGCGCCCGCGGAAAAAATATCGTCCGCCTGCTTTGGCATGATGCCGCGCCCTGCGGCGTTTTCACCGTTGACAATGACAAAATCCGCCCCGTGTTCCCGTTTGACGCGGCGCAGCAGGCCGTGCAGGGTATCGATCCCCGCCTCGCCGACCACGTCGCCAACCGCCAATACTTTCATTGCTTCACCTCTTGTTTGTTTTTCGCAGCTGCGCCACAATATCATACAGAGAAATGTCCCAGCAGCGGCTCCCTCCGGTTGTTTCCGTCTCCTCCTGCGAGCATTCCGCTTTGATGCGAATTGCTTTGAGCTTTTCTCCGAATGTCATCACCTCGCGTCCGGCATACCAGCCGGACGCTTTTGTCCACTACGGTGCGTTGCACCGGTATTTTACCCCATCGCCGGCTCATAGATCAGCTCTGCGGCACCGCCCACCTGCCGCACGGAAACCAGACGCAGGCGCTGCGCCCGCCCCTCGGGAAACAGCCGGATGCCACCGCCCAGCAGGACGGGCAGCACGGTCAGGTGCCAGCGGTCGACCTCGCCCGCGTCCGATGCCGCCGCGATCAGCGCCGCGCCGCCGCACAGCCAGATCCCCCTGCCAGCCTTTTGCTTTTCCGCATGCAGCCAGGCCGCCAGCCCGCCCTCAATACGGCGCGCGTGAGGCAGCGGGCCGTTTTGCTGCGTCCAGACCCAGCAATCCAGCCCCTCGTACGGCCACGCGCCGGGCGAGAGTTCTTCCGCGACCTGGCGGTAGGTCCGCCCGCCCATCACGACCGTGTCCACGCTCTGCACAAACGCCTCGTAACCTCTGTCCTCCTGCTCGTCTGCAAACGCGCCCAGCCAGCCCACGCCGCCGTCTGCGTCCGCGATATATCCATCCAGGCTGACCGCCAGATAGGCAACCGCTTTCCGCATATACGCTCCTTTCTTAAAAAGGAGGCGGACAACCGACTGTCCGCCTCCCCCATTCTCATTTCAAGCCGCAGCCTGCGCGGCATTTTTAACAAAGGGCCGCCCCGCTGCTCAGTCGAAGAGCGTCGATACCGATACTTCCTCGTAAATACGCGCGATCGCCTCAGTAAACACTGGCGCCACGGACAGGACGTTAATCTTGTCCAGCTTTTTCTCGCTCGCCAGCGGGATGGTATCCAGGATCGCCAGCTCCTTGATCGGGCTGTCCTTGATGCGCTCGATCGCGGGGCCGGAGAGCACGCCGTGCGTGGCGCAGGCGTACACCTCGGTCGCGCCACCCTTTTCCACCAGCGCGTCCGCCGCATGGCACAGCGTGCCGGCGGTGTCGATCAGGTCGTCCACCAGGATACATTTCTTCCCCTCGACGTTGCCGATGATGTTCATGACCTCGGACACGTTCGCCTTGGGGCGGCGCTTGTCGATAATCGCAAGCGGCATGTCCAGCTTTTCGGTGAATTTCCGCGCGCGCGTGACCGAGCCGAGGTCGGGCGAGACGATAACCGTATCGTCCGTGCCGACGCCGAACTTGCCCGCGATATACGGGATGAGTACGGAGGAGCCGAGCATATTGTCCACCGGTATGTCGAAAAAGCCCTGGATCTGCGCCGCATGCAGGTCCATGGTCAGCACGCGGTCCGCACCCGCGGCCGTGATCAGGTTGGCCACCAGCTTGGCGGAGATCGGGTCGCGTGCCTTGCTCTTACGGTCCTGCCGCGCATAGCCGAAATACGGGATGACCGCCGTGATGCGGCCCGCGGACGCGCGCTTGCAGGAATCGATCATGATGAGCAGCTCCATCAGGTTGTTGTTCACCGGACCGCAGGTGGACTGCACCAGGAACACATCCGAGCCGCGCACCGATTCCATAATGGACACCGAAATCTCCCCATCCGCAAAGGTGGAGATCAGGGATTTGCCGATCGGCAGGCCGAGCGCCGACGCGATCTGCATGGCGAGCGCCGGATGCGAGTTGCCGGACAGGATTTTAATGTTTTTTCCGTGAGAAATCATTCGATTTGCCCCTCCGTCATATTTTTTATGTCTGTTTTATTGGTCCTTTTCTTTTTCGTGCGCCGCGCGGCGGCGGTCGTTCCATCCCTCGAGCGTAGTCTGCCGCGCGCGCGCGACCGCCAGCGCGCCATCCGGCACGTTTTTCGTCACCGTGGTGCCGGCCGCGGTGAACACGCGGTCGCCCAGCGTGACAGGCGAAACCAAGTTGGTATTGCAGCCGATAAAACAGTCGTCCCCGATCACGGTCTGGTTTTTGTGATATCCGTCGTAATTGACAACCACCGTGCCGCAGCCGAAGTTGACCCGCTCGCCGACGGTCGCGTCGCCGATATAGGTCAGGTGCGACACCTTGGTGCCGTTGCCGATGGAGGATTTTTTCAGCTCAACAAAATCCCCGATGCGGCAATGGTCGCCCACCACGCACTGCGGGCGGATATAGGCGAACGGGCCGACCGTGGCGTGCGCGCCGACCGTGGACTCGTACACCTGGGAATTGTTGACCGTGGTACCCGCGCCGATCTCCGCTTTTTCCAGAATGGAATTCGGTCCGATGACCGCACCCGCACCCACCTTGCAGCCCGAACGGATATGGCAGCCGGGCAGGATGGTGGCGCCCGGGGCGATCTCAGCGTCCGGCGCGATATAGGTGTTCGCGGGGTCGAAAATCTGCACGCCCTGTTCGATCAGGCCGAAGTTGACCTGATTGACCATGGCTCGGAACGCGATAAACGCCGAGCCCCCGTCGCGGATCTCAACAATCTCGTTTGTGACCGCAACGCCTTTCTGCGCGCCCGCGGCGACCGCCGCGGCGACCAGGCTGTCCAGCGAATCCGAACCCGCCGCCAGCGCCTTCTGCAGCACCTCATAGGCAAATACCGCCACAACGCAGCGCTCGTCGTGCGGGAGGGGCTGCCCTTCCGCGTCAAAGCCCTGCTGCTCGGCGGCCAGCACGCTCACGCCATAGCCGGCGGCCGTATGCGTCTGCACCAGATGGTACAGCGCATCCTGTTCAGTCAGGGCAAACGGCGCCGCGATCACCAGCACATGCCCGCATGCGGGCAGCGCTTTTAGCGCGGCAAAACGGCCGTCCTCCTGCGCCGCGACGCACACTGTCCCCGCAACCTGCGGCTCGCCCTCTCCCTGCACGAAAAAGCGCGCACCCACCGCGTCGGGCAGATAGGCGCTTACCGCATCCCCCGCCGTGCCGAACAGCACCGGACGGGCGTAAGCCGGAACGCCATCCTCGTCAAACAGACCGCCAACCAGGGCGGCGGAAATATCCATCATCCTGAAAATCCTTTCGTTCTGGGCGCAATCGCCCATTTTTCAGTTACACGAGTATTATACAACACTCCCGTGCAAATTGCATCGGTATTTTTGGAGAAAAATACGATTTCCCCCGTCCGTTTTTGCATCCCTATGCCCGATGCACGCCCATGCCGATGCCAAACCCTCGCACTGGGCGGACCAGCAGCGCGAACTCTTTTTCATCTGAAAAAACGACGCGCCCCAAGGAACACGCCGTTTATGCCTTATTCCCCCGCTTCCTCCGCGGGTATCTGGCGGAGGATCTCGATCGGGCCGCAGCCCGCGCACTTCGCACAGTCGTGCATGCACGCCATCGGATCGTCCGGATCCTCCTCACGGCCGATCTCCAGCAGGGTCGGGTCGCCCTGTTTTTCGCCCACCAGGAACTTGGCGACCGCTTCTTCCGCCGCTCCCTCGCAGCCCGGCACAAGCAGCACGCCGATCATCTCCAGCGCGTTGCGCAGCGCAAGGCCGAGCGCGCCGCAGATCAGCGCGTCCACCTTTTCCATGCTCACCATTTTGATCAGGTCGGTCGTATTCCCGCCTTCCACCGCGGCAAGGCGCTTGCCTGTCGGGTTCCCGTCCTCCGCAGAAACAATCAGGAACGTGCGGCAATCACCCAGATTGCCCGCGATCCGCCCGTTTTCATATGCTACGCCGATGTTCATCGGATATCCTCCACCGCTTTCAGCGCGCCGGCCAGCTCGTCCGGCAGCTTAGCGTCCTCTATCCTGCCCGCGTCGACCGCTGCGGCGAGCTTCGGGTCGATAGGCAGCTTGGCCAGCACGGGCAGCCCGTACTCCGCCGCAACCGCGTCCACACGGCTCTCCCCAAACACCGGAATATGCTTGCCGCAGTCCGGACAGGCGAGATAGCTGTAATTCTCGACCACGCCGATCAGCGGAATATTCATCATCTTTGCCATTTTGACCGCCTTGCCCACAATCATCGAAACCAGGTCCTGCGGCGAGGTGACGACCAGAATGCCGTCCACCGGCAGGGACTGGAACACGGTTAGCGGCACATCGCCCGTGCCGGGCGGCATATCGACGAACAGGAAATCCACGTCGTCCCAAATCACATCTGACCAGAACTGCTTGACCGTTTCCGCGATGATCGGCCCACGATAGATGACCGGATCATCCTCGTTCGGCAGCACCAGATTAATCGAGATCATCTGCACGCCGCCTTCGCTGCGCGCGGGCAGGATGCCCTCCTCGCAGCCCTCCAGTTTGTCATGCACACCGAACGTCTTGGGAATGGACGGCCCCGTAATGTCGGCGTCCAGAATTCCACAGGTATAGCCCCTGCGCGTCATGCCGACCGACAGCATCGAGGTCAGCAGGCTTTTGCCCACGCCGCCCTTGCCGGAAACGACGCCGATCACCTTTCTGACCGTTGCCGCGGGATTGGCCGCGACTTTGAGGCTCTTTTCGCCGCCGCAGCCCGCGGAGCAGGAATCGCAGTTATGCGAACAACCCATAGTTAACAACTCCTAACATATCTTTTCTTGCCTGATTTTTAGTATACCGCATCCCCGCGTCTTTCGCAAGGGCAATCGCAGCCGCATAGGATGATTTACGGAGGGAATCAACCATGAAACAAACCAATTCACAATATTTTGCCTCGGTCATCCAAAACCGGCTTCCGGACGCGGCCGCCGTGCTGCAGGCCGCGCCGGACAGGAGACGCATCGAAGGCACCGTTTCGTTTTACCAGACGCCGCAGGGCGTGCTGGTCACAGCCGCCGTGCGCGGCCTGCCGGTCACGCGCATGGCCTGTGCGCAGCCCATTTTTGCGCTGCACATCCACGAGGGCTCGTCCTGCACCGGCAACGCTGGCGACCCGTTTGCCGGCGCGGGAACACACTACAATCCCGCCGGATGCCCGCACCCCTATCACGCGGGCGACCTGCCGCCGCTGTTTGCGGACCTGACCGGCTTCGCATGGATGGCTGTGCTGACCGACCGCTTCCGCGTGCCGGATATTCTCGGCCGGACCGTTATCGTACACAGCCAGCCGGACGATTTCACGACCCAGCCTTCCGGCAACGCTGGCGCTAAAATCGCGTGTGGTGTAATCACGCCGACCAGGCGTTAGCCCTGCAAATGGAAAGCGCCGCTGCCTCGTTGGGGGAAACGAGACAACGGCGCTTTGCCAGTTCACTACACAGATTCAAAAAAAGGGGGTAAAAGAAAAATAAAAAGATCGGTAGGCTGTCAGCTTCGGGATTGCGGCTTCCCTTGCTGACGTATTCAGTATACCGCGCTTTGCCGCGGAATGTGTGAATAGATTTTGAACAGGCTGTGAAAGATTTTTGGCCGTCCGTTCCAGCGCTTCCAGTAAACGGGAAACGCCCGGCCTCCATGGGGGAAATGGAAGCCGGGCGCAGCCGTTGCTCTCAAAAAGAGGATAAAAGAAAAGATGAAAGAAAGGGGAAATAGGTGTAATAAGAGGTTGTCTTCCAGGAACGTTCCAATTCCTTTCGACGGTTATAGTATACCGCAGCCCGCGCCCGAATATGTGAATAACTTTTGAACAGACTTTAAAAGGTTTTTTACAAAGCGCTTCCTCTGCGGAACGGGAAAAAGCCCCGGTTCCATGGGGGAAACGGAACCAGGGCTTTTTCGGTCATTTCACAAAATAAAGGGGGGTAAAAGAGAAATAAAAGATCGGTAGGCTGCTTGTCGATTCGGGATTGCGGCTTCCCTTATCGACATGCTTAGTATACCCCATTTCCCCCGCGAATATATGAACAGAATTTGAACGTCCTGTGAAAGAATTGTTTACATTTTCTTTTTCAGCAGGCGGATGTCGTCCCCAAAAAAGCGCAGCGCCATAAATTCCCCCAGCAGGCGGGAGGCTACGGCGGGCGAATACTTCTCGCCCAGCGTTTCCGGCAGAAGGTTGGTGTTGACGATCATCGGCCGCTTAGCCATCAGGCGGTTATTGATCAGGTTGTACAGCGCGGAAACCGTGAACGCCGTCCCCATTTCGGTCCCCATGTCATCGATAATCAGCAGGTCCGCGCGCTCATATCGCGCCGCGCGCTCTGCGGCGGCCTCCCCGTCGCCGTTGCCGAATTTGATCGTTTCATAGGCCGCGACAATGTTGATCGCCGTGTCATACGCCACAGAAAAGCCGCGCGCGGACACGGCCTCCGCAATGCAGGTGGATAAAAACGTCTTGCCCAGGCCGGTCGAGCCGTACAGCAGCAGGTTGGGGGAATCCTTTCCGAACCGCGCCGCGTATGCCTTACATTCGTCCAGGTTATATTCCATATTTTCGCGCGGGGACAGGCCAAGCCGCGCATCCGGACGGGTGGAATAATACGCCATATTGAATTTTGCAAAATTCTGGTCCTGGATCGGCAGGATATCGGACAGCCGCTCTTTGAGGAGACGGGCGTACCGCTCCCGCACGCAGGCGCAGACCGCGCTGCCCGCGTAGCCCGTGTCCCCGCAGGCCGCGCACATCGGCTTGTCCGTCAGGTAATCAGCCGGCAGGCCGAGTTGTTGCAGCAGCGCAGCCCGTTCCTCCTGCAGGGCAAGGTTTCGGACGCGCAACTGTTCAATCGCGGCAGAGGGATCGCCGCCGGATTCGAGCGCGGCCCTGAGTACGGCCGCGGCGGTCGTACCCAGCTCGCGGTCGATCGCGCGGACGCGCGGCTCGCGGGCGTATATCTCGCGCCGACGCGCCTCCAGCTCGCCCGCACGGGCGGCGCGGTCGCGCTCCAGCTCGCGGCGGGCGGCGGCGAGGACCTTTTTATCATATGCCATAGATTATTCCTCCGTTTTGCGGCGGTGGCTGCGCACGCGCGCGGCCCAATCCTGCTCCCACGCGGCCAGTGTGGCGCTATCGGTCGGCTGGGCGGTGGTCTGGCCGACCACCGCGCGCGCTTCCGGTTCGAGCGCGGTGATCTCGCTGACCGTATGTACCCCGCCCGCGTCCCACTTGCGCAGGATGCCGAGCGTATAATCCAAACTCCTGCGGCCCTGGTGCCTGTCCGTGCGGCGCACGGCCAACTCGACCGCCTCCGGCGGGAAGCCGTGCGCCAGCGCGAACCGGCAGACGCGCTGCTCCTTGGGCGCGGGCTGCGCGGGGTCGGCGCCAAGCGCCCGATAGACCGCGTCGCTGAGCGGCTTTTCGTTCACCCTACGCGCCAGGTATTGCTGCGCGTCCGGCGCGGTCACGATCCCCATATCCGCCCACTGGTAAGCCTCGCGCTTGATATCGGCCAGGCGCACCGTGCCTTTCTCCTTTTTCAGATAGGACAGCAGTTCAATGATCGCCCCCGCGTCCAGCCCCAAATGATCGTATGCGGTCAACAGGCAGCGGAGCTGCCCCTCGGTCAGCGTCCGGCCGAGCGTGGCCTCCGCGCTCTCGCAGACGGCCGCGAAGCGGTGGTCGTCCATGCGCGCGCGGCGCAACTCGTCCGTCGTATACTGCGGCGCATCCGCAGGCTTGTCCGTCTCCGACACCTGCACCGGCGCGGTGAGCTGGTTCAAAGTGAACGCCGCGCGTTCATACCGCTCTCCGGATAGGTGCAGCACCCGCGCGGCCACTTTCGCGTCCGCCGCGCCGCCGTGCCGCAGAATATAAAGATAAAGGAGCGCCGCGTCTCCATCGCCGACCGCGATCAGCTTGTCCAGCATATCGCAGCGCGCGACGCGCAGCTCGCCCTCGGGGAGCAGTACAGAGGTGGGGGCCATGGCTCATTTCCTTTCCAGATCGGGATTGTCTTTTATTATAACACACCCGATGCGTTGGGGCAAACACAAAAGGGGCCGCATCAATGCAGCCCCTTTCCGGCGGTATCCTGTTACTGCACCGGTATCTCCATACCGGCGACCGTGAGCGACGCGATCTCCTCAATCGGGATGATCTCGGTGAAAATATCACCCTTCTGGCAGACGGTCTTGCCGCCCTCGGGACGGATGCTGCCGCCCGCATTGGACAGGTCGATGCTGGCGCCATCCTTCCTGTTCACCAGGATCTGCACGCTTTCAAAATATTTGTGCATCTGCGCGCTATCATGCTCGCTCTGCCGGCCGGACTGCGCGTTTTCATCCCACTGCACCGTGCTGTCCACCGTGTAGTCCACGCGCAGCGCCAGCGGGGACAGCGTGATCTCGTCGATCACGGCGTTCATGCCGTTCAGCTCGAATGTCTGCCCCGCGGGCAGGCTGACCGAGGTATCCTCAAAATCCAGGTTGAACTTGAGCGACCAGTCGCCCTCGGCAATGACGCGGCGCTCAAGCTCGCCCGTATCGTTCTCCGCATACACGCACAGATCGCTGAACTTCGCCCGCACCGCGTGGCCGCGCACCTCGCCGTCGCTGATCTCGCGCGTTTCTACATACTGGATCGCGTTGTCCGCCGGATCGGCGTCGTAAAAGTACGAGCCGCCGTGCGCGCCGCCGAAATAGCCCATCAGCGAGGTATCCCCGTCGGCAAAGCCCATCGGCAGCAGGCCCTCGCCCACAGTATCGGTCAGGTCAATATCAAAGGCAGCGCCGTCCTTCTTTTCGATCGAATAGGTGACCGCGTAGTGGTACTTGTCGCCGATAATGGCGTCCGCGGTGACGGTCACGCCATTATCCGTGTCGCTCGCGCCGACCGGCCGGCCGATCTTGTCGATAATCTCGGTATCCGCCGTGGGACCAAACACGCCCGCGAACGCCTCGCCCGCGGTTTTGAGTACGCCGGTCGCGCTCGCGCCCACACCCAGCGCCAGCGCCGCCGCCACGCCGATCACAGCGATGCGCGGCATGCGGCGGACGCGCCGCCGCGTCTCAGGCGCCTGTTCCGGCCGCTCCATGGTATCCATCAGTCTCTTTGCCATCCTTGCCTTTGCCTCCTCGGAAAAACGCAGCCCGTCGAGCGCGTTTTTATACTCTCTGTTATCATTATACTCCGTGTTCACAACATTCGCCTCCCAACATGGTACGCAGCCTGTTCCGGCCGCGGCTCAGGTGCGCGTTCACCGCCGCTTCGCTGCGGCCGAGCAGCGCGCCGATCTCTCTCGCGGAATAGCCCTCGTAATAATACAGATACACCGCCTCGCGGTATTTATCCGGCAGCGCCATCACCGCGTCCAGCACGCAGGATTCCGGCGATTCTGGCGCCGGCGCCTCCGCCACGGCCTCCAGCCCCACCGTGCGCCGCCGCCCTGCGCTGCGCAGCAGGTCCTTGCAGGCGTTAGCGGCTGCCCGAATGATCCACGCCTTTTCGTGCGCGGGGCTGTCGAAGGCCTGCCCGCCCGTCAGCAGCTTGAGGAATACGGTCTGGCAGATGTCCTCCGCGTCGTGCGTGGATTTCAGGTAGGTATAAGAAAGCCGCAGGATCAGGTCGGAATAGGCGTTCACCAGCCGTTCGGCCTCTTCCTGATCGAATTGTCTCATGGGTTTATCAACTCCTTTGGGAACAGCCGACCGGCTGTGTCAGCAACGTCGCTTCACCTACAATACGAATGGTGTGCGCCATTCCTGACAGCGGGAGAAAATTTTTTTTGGCAAAGAAAAGGGCAGCCTGGTTGCAGGCTGTCCCTATTATACCACAGCGGCCGGCAGGATGAAGCGATATGGACCGGCTCATAATCTTGTACTATACCTTTTCTAAAAACAGAGCGGCAAATCCGAATTTGATAAAGAGGTCCGAGCGAATATGAAAAAGGAAGTATCCATATCTTTAGCAGGCGTACTCATTCTGATTTTAGGGGTTGCCGCGTGGTATAATGCTCCAATTGACTTGATGAATTTAGACCCTAAAGAAGTTATGGAAATTGTTGTTTTTAATGGTAATAGCGGAAACGGGACACATATTGAAGATAAAGGGCAATTTCAATATAGTATTGATGACTTGAATGATATTGAAGTAAAGAGAACAAAACCCCCCTGTTGGCTATACAGGATATGGTTTTAAGATGACAATTTACTTATCTAATGGCAATGAAGCAGATGGTTGGAACAACTTTATCATCAATTCCGTTGACACTATTCGGAAAGACCTATTTTTCTATTCTGTCATAAAGGGAAGAATTGATTATAGCTATATAGAGAACATTATAGAATAATGCAACTCCCTATTTTTCGAACAATATACAACAAAACTAAATAATCCAGCCACAAGGACAGCCGAAAAAATCGACTGCCATTTTCCATGCCTGCAAGCAGAGAGAAGCGGCCGGTCAGGAAAATAAAACACCGTGAGAAATTGACCGCCGAAGCAATGGCGAAAATATATGAATCCTCATTCTGCTTTGGGAACACAAACGGGAATCGGAAGTAAAATAAACGTAAAATAGCCGCTTTGCGGCTATTTTACTATAATCGCGCAGACTTTACCGCACGGAACCGGCCGTTTTCCGCAGCGCGGGCCGCTGTTGTTCCGCGCGTTCCAGCCCGCCCGACCGCTGTGCGGAGAGCAGTAGGCCGAGCAGCAGCATGGTCTGGCACAGATATATGCCGCCGTAAGACAGCAGCGGCAGGCCGTGGGACGCGAACACGATGATGCCGCAGTTTTGCAGCACATACAGCGCGGCCTGCAGCGCAAAAGTGAACATCACGCCCATGCACACGCTGCGCGCGAGCAGGCCGTTCTGCCGCCGCGCAATGCGGAAGCCCCATGCAAGCAGCAGCAAAACCGCTGCTAAAAGCAGGAAAACGGCCGTCCAACCCCAAAGGTATTTGACCGACAGCAGCATCCAATCGCCCGCACCGTCCAGCTTGATCCACTGTGCGCCGTCAATCGTTCCACTGCCCGCAAACGGGATGCCGAACATGATGTACTGGATCGCGGAGCCCTGATAGCCTGCTACTGACGCATCCGCCTGCGGATGGAACACCAACGCCAAGCGCTCCCGCACATGCGGTACGGCATACAGCAGAAACAGGAAATATCCCAGCAGGGCCAGCAGCGGCGATACCGCCAATACGAGCCTGCCCCTGGTACACCTGCCGAACGCGCCGCGCCGCACCGCCATCACCAGCATCCCGCAGCAGACCACGGTCAATATGCCAAGGGCCGACATATACGGCGTGATATACGCCAGAAACCACATACCGAGCAGGCTCAGCAGGCAGTTGCGGACGCCCTCCGCCCCCCTGCCGCGCTGGCTGTACAGCACGCCCGCGAACAGCACCGGAAAAAACCATATCCACTGTGCCGTGTAGAAAAGCCGTCCGTTATATTCCACGCGCCACGGGCTGAACGCCAAAAACAGTCCGACCGCCAGCCACAGCGCATACAGCAGACGGATATGCCGCCCCAGTATGGTGTAATCCATAAAATACCCCAAAAACAGCAGCCCAGTGCCGATCGCAAAATAAAAGAACTGGTTTGCCAGGCTGTTCTCCGGTGGTATCCCCATCCATGCGCAAAACGGCTGCCGCAGGATGTACTGGAGCGCCAGCCCCGCCGCCGTTGTTGCCAGCACGATCACCAGCATCACCCAGTCCGGCCGCGGCCGCCACGCGCTATCCAGCCGTGTGCCGGCCTCCACCGCGTCGCCCATTTCGCGGATGGTTGCCTGCGCGGCTTCGTCCTCTCCCATGCCTTCGGACCGGAAGGCTTCGTACTGGTCTCTCAGGTGGTCGGTCAGCTCCTCTGCCGCAACCGGACGCGCCCGCTTCCAACGCATCTGTCCAGTCGCATCGTTCAGCCAGTCATGCAAGGCTTCAGGCAGCGGCGGCTCGTCATAATCCGCGGACAGCGAGTCCAGCTCTGCGGAGGTCTGCGCGCGCTCAGCCGCGTCGCACTCCAGCAGACGGATCATCTGCCGCCGCATGCATTCAGGCAAACGCATGGCTTTCTCCCCCCTTCAGCACACGCTCGACCGCGCCGGAAAACCGCCGCCACTCCTCGGTCTTTTCCGCCAGACGGGTATGCCCCAGGTCGGTCAGGCGGTAATACTTACGCACGCGCGCACCGTCCGCTGCCCGCTCGTAGGAGCGCACCAGCCCCTGCACCTCCAATGTGTGCAACAGCGGGTACAGCGTACCCGCCTTGAGGGAAAAGGTGTCGTCCGACCGCTCGCGCAGGCGCTCGATCATCTGGTAGCCGTACAGGTCGCCCTCCTCCAGCAGACGCAGGATCAGAAGCCCCGTACTGCCTGCCAGCAGGCTTTTGTCGATTGCCATGATTCCATCCTCCCATATATCGATATTCGATATGTTTATTATATGTAGACAATCGATATATGTCAAGCCTTTTTCCTCCCTCGCGCATGCTTGACAAACGCATCCCTTTCGGTTATGCTGAAGATATAGAAAACTAACGCCGTTAGTTTGGAGGAATGTATATGCCGCGAAAAGGACTCAGTCGGGAGGCGATCATCGACACAGCCGCCGCACTCGCCGAGCAAAAAGGGGCGGAAAATCTCACCCTGCGCGAGCTGGCGGAGACGCTTGGCGTCAAGACCGCCTCATTGTACAACCACCTACAGGGCCTGCCCGAGCTGAACGCCCGGCTGGCCGAATGCGCGCTCGACCGCCTGATGGACACGCTCGAAACCGCTATGGCAGGCAGAACCGGCGCGGAGGGGCTGCGCGCCCTTGCCACCGCCTATCGTACTTTCGCCCGCGAACAGCCGCAGCTTTACCGCGCCATGGTTTCGCTGCCGCGCTTTTCCGACCCCAGCTTGGTCGAACGCAAGCATGCCTTTATGGACCTGTTCAACCGCGTGCTGGCGCCCTGCCGCCTGCCGGATGACCGGCGCATCCATCTCTCGCGCACAATTCGCAGCGCGCTGCATGGCTACTGCGCGCTCGCCGCAGCGGGCTTTTTCCAATCCCCACTCGCGTCGCCGGTAGAAAGCTATGAGCAGATAATTGAATGGCTTTGCCAAATAGTTAAAGAAATGGAGGAGCAGGATCATGACAAAGCATTCTACCAATGAAGCACAGGAGCGCCGCTTTCACGAAATGACTGAAGCGCCACTCGAACCGTTGATCTGTAAGCTGGCTGTTCCAACCATTATAAGCATGTTGATTACCTCGATCTATAACATGGCGGACACGTTTTTTGTCGGCCAATTAGGTACGAGTGCGACCGGCGCGGTCGGTGTAGTGTTCCCGCTGATGGCACTGATCCAGTCAATCGGCTTCTTCTATGGCCAAGGCTCTGGCACCTATATTTCTCGGCAACTTGGTGCACAACAGCAGGAAGAAGCTGAACGCATGGCCGCGACCGGTTTCTTCCTCTCGATCTTCACTGGTTTTGTGATTCTTATGCTTGGTCTGTTACTGCGCAGCCCTCTTTGCCATCTGCTCGGTGCTACTGACACCATTTATCCCTATGCACTTGACTACATGCAGATTATTCTGTTTGGGGCGCCGTACATGATGGCCGCACTAGTACTCAATAACCAACTGCGTCAGCAAGGGAATGCAACCTATGCCATGATCGGCCTCGTATCAGGCGGCATCCTTAATATCGCTCTTGACCCCCTATTCATCTTTGTTTTTGATTTAGGCATCAGCGGCGCAGCTTATGCGACCATCTTGAGTCAGTTAATCAGCTTTTTTCTTCTATTGCTCGGCATCCGTCAGTCGCGCGGCGTACAAATCCGGCTACGCCAGTTTGCACCCAGTATTGACCGTTTTGTTGCCCTGATGGGCGGCGGCCTGCCCAGTCTGTGCCGCCAAGGGCTGGCATCCATCGCGGTCACCTGCCTGAACACGGCGGCCCGTCCCTACGGCGACGCAGCTATCGCCGCTATGAGCATCGTCACGCGCGTTTCCCAGTTTGCGGGCTCGGCTATGATCGGCTTCGGCCAGGGCTTTCAGCCGGTCTGCGGCTATAACTATGGCGCGCGTAAATACGACCGTGTCACACGCGGGTTCTGGTTCTGCGTCAAGTCGTCTTTCCTCGTATTACTCGGGTTAGCCGTGGCTGGCTGGGTATGCGCACCGCAGATCATCGCCATTTTCCGCGCGGACGACCCCGAGGTCATCCGCATCGGCGCGCTCACGTTACGGCTGCAATGTATCTCTTTCCCTCTGGTCGGGTGGGTGACCATGTGCAACATGCTGTTGCAGAACATCGCCATGACCATGCGGGCCAGTATCGTCGCCGCGGCGCGTCAGGGCCTGTTCTTCATCCCGTTCGCACTGGTGCTGCCCCTGTTCTGGGAGCTGTTCGGCGTGCAGCTCTGCCAGCCGGCCAGCGATATCTGCTCTTTTGTGCTTTCCATTTTTTTGACCGTCCCCGTGCTCCGCATCCTTTCGCACGGCGGAAGCCCTGATAAGCGCTGAATTCAAAAAGTAATACTTTTATCTAATAATACTAATAGGAGTCTTTGATATGAACGAATTCACCCTTGACCCTACCCTGTATGACGGACGTCCATCCGACTGCTCCAGCCGAAGCGCGGCTGAAGCCGCCTGTTATGATTTCCTTGACGGGCTGGGTGTACCCTACCGCCGCGCCGACCACAGCGAAACGCCCTCCATCGAGGCCTGCGCCGCGGTTGAAGCGCTGCTTGGCGCGGAAATCTGCAAAAACCTGTTTTTGTGCAACCGCCAAAAGACCCAGTTCTACCTGCTGCTGATGCCTGGGAACAAGCCGTTCCATACCAAGGACCTGACCGGCCAGCTCGGCTGCTCCCGCCTTTCCTTCGCGGGGGAGGAACCCATGCACGAGCTGCTCGGCGTGACGCCCGGCTCGGTTTCGGTTCTCGGCCTGCTGAACGACACGGAAAACCGTGTCCGTCTGGTAATCGACCGTGATGTCCTGCAGCCGGAATTCTTCGCCTGCCATCCCTGCCGGAACACATCTTCCCTGCGCATCGCGACCGCCGACCTGACAGGCCGCATCCTGCCCGCCCTGCGGCACGAGCCGGACTATGTTTCCCTGTAAGCAAAAGGGGATTGTTTTTAGCCGAGCCTGTGTTATACTAAGGGCAGCGGCACGAAATAAAAAACAGGAAAGCAGGCGGTTTTATGGAACGGACCTATATTATGCTCAAGCCGGACGCGCTGCAGCGCGGCATTGCCGGTGAAATCCTTGCGCGCATCGAACGCAAGGGCTACCGCATCACCCGCATGAAGACCATGCAGCTGGACGAACCGATTCTTCGGGAGCATTACGCGCACATTGCTGACAAGCCCTTTTTCCCATCTACGGTGGACTATATGACAAACGGGCCGGTTCTGGCTATGATCGTGGAGGGCGAAAACGTCATCCAGGGGATGCGCACCCTGATGGGTCCCACCCGAAACGAGGATGCCCTGCCCGGCACCATCCGCGGCGACTTCGCCAGCTCGACCACCTATAACGTGATCCACGGCTCGGACGCTCCGGAAAGCGCCGAGGCCGAAATCCGCCGTTTCTTCGGGGAGGTATGACACCGCGGGGTGTCCCCGTACCCGCATCTCCGTGACCGCAGAGGCGGCCACCAGCCGGGCGACAGCTTTGATTTTGACACCGAACGTGGGTGCATCTGCCCGCTGGCCATGCATGCTGCGTTTCTGTACGCCGATATCCTGCGCTACGGCGGCGCGCTTCCATGCGAGCCGTCCGGCACTGCACGCTTCTGTTGTCCGGATGCGGATACCGCCAATGTGTTCCTTCTCGAACGGCTCGAGGATGGGGGCGGGCGACCGCGCCGCGCCCATCGACGCCGTCCGGCAGGCGAAACGGGAATGCGGCTCCTACGGCTGCGCGCTCGATCGGCTGTATCCCCTCGCACGCGCGCTGCTTGGATAAAACGGCATACAAAAAAGGGCTTCGGAACCCAATGGTTCCAAAGCCCTTTTTTCACAGGATGCGGGAAGCAGGCTTACTTAATCTTTTCCTCTTCCTTAACATCCTTCATCGACAGGTTGACACGGCCCTTGTCGTCGATCTCCATAACCTTGACCCAGACCATATCGCCTTCCTTGACCGCGTCCTCCACCTTTTCAATGCGGTGGTCGGCCATCTTGGAGATATGCACCATACCGTCCTTGCCTGGCAGCAGATTGACGAACGCGCCGAAGTTCATCAGGCGCACAACCTTGCCGTAGTAGATTTCGCCCGGCTCCGGCTCCTTGACGATGGCTTCGATCATCTTTCTGGCCTTTTCCGCGTCAGCCGCCTTGACCGCCGCGATAGTGACCGTGCCGTCGTCCTCGATATCGACCTTGGCTCCCGACTCGGCAACGATGTTCTGGATCACGCTGCCGCCCTTGCCGATAACCTCTCGGATCTTATCCGGATGGATGTGCATAGTGGTCATCTTGGGTGCCCAGTCGGATACGTCCGCGCGCGGCTTGTCGATCGCCTTGAGCATGATTTCATCCAAAATGCCGTAACGGGCAACGCGGCACTTCTCGAACGCCTGCTTGATGATGTTCGGAGTCAGGCCGTCCACCTTGATATCTACCTGAATCGCGGTGATGCCCTTCTTGGTGCCGGCAACCTTAAAGTCCATATCGCCGTAGAAGTCCTCCACGCCCTGAATATCGGTAAAAGTGGTCTCCTGGCCGCCGTCGGTGATGAGGCCGCAGGAAATACCTGCAACCGGCGCGGTGATCGGCACGCCCGCGTCCATCAGCGCGAGGGTAGAGCCGCACACCGAGCCCTGCGAGGTCGAGCCGTTGGACGAAATGACCTCGGATACCAAGCGCAGCGCGTACGGAAACTCGCTCACGGGCGGAATGACCGGCAGCAGCGCACGCTCTGCGAGCGCGCCGTGGCCGATCTCGCGGCGGCCCGGGCCGCGGGACGGGCGGGTTTCGCCGACCGAGAAGGACGGGAAATTGTAGTGGTGGATATAGCGCTTTTCAGTCTCTTCAAAGATGGTGTCCAGCTCCTGCGCGTCGCCCAGCGTACCCAGCGTGCAAAGCGTCAGCACCTGGGTCTGGCCGCGGGTGAACATGCCCGAGCCGTGTACGCGCGGCAGAACGTGTACCTCGGCCGCCAGCGGACGGACTTCCTCCATACCTCGGCCATCCACGCGCTTGCCGTTCGCCAACCAGCGGCGCACGATCTTCTTCTGCAGCTTGTCCACACACTCCGCAAGGTTGGCGCCGTGCTCCTCCTTGTACTCATCGGAAAGGCCGGCCTCGAACTCGTCTACGATCGCGCGTACGCCCGCGTCGCGGACGGTCTTGTCGTCCGTGTCCATCGCGACCTCGAACTTGTCGCTTACCGCGGCCTCGAGCTTGTCAAACAGGTCGTGGTCAATATCGTGATGCTCGTACTCGAACTTGGGCTTACCGATTTCGTCCTTGATCCCCTGGATGAATGCGCAGATCTTTTTCAGTTCCTCGTGCGCTTCCATCAGGGCGTTGAACATGTCGTCCTCGGGTACTTCCTTCGCGCCCGCCTCGATCATAACGATCTTATCCTTGGTGGCGCACAGGGTCACGTCCATCTCGGAAACCTTGCGCTGCTCGCTGGTCGGGTTGATGACCGTCCGGCCGTCCACGATGCCGACCTGGCAGCCCGCTACAACATAATCGAACGGGATGTCCGAAATGGACACCGCGATGGACGCGCCCAGCAGGGCGACGACCTCGGGGGAGTTGTCATAGTCGTTTTCCAGCACGGTGCAGACGATGGACACATCGTTTCTGAGATCCTTGGGGAATAGCGGGCGCATCGGGCGGTCGATCTGGCGGGAGGCGAGAATCGCCTTTTCGCTCGGACGGCCCTCGCGGCGCATGAAGCTGCCCGGGATGCGGCCGACTGCGTACAGGCGCTCCTCAAAGTCCACGGAAAGCGGGAAGAAGTCGATGCCGTCGCGCGGCTTGGCCGACGCGGTCGCGGTGACGAGCACCGCGGTTTCGCCGTAGCGCACCAGGCAAGAGCCGTTGGCGAGCTGCGCCATCTTACCGGTTTCGACGGTCAGCTTGCGGCCGGCGATCTCGGTTTCGAAAACGCGGTAATTCTTAAACTCAAAGGGATTGATATTTGCCATTATTTTTCCTCCTTTTTGTTTGACGGAGGGCGGCTTTTTGCTTTGTTAGCACTTGAAGCAGGGGCGAAGCACGTGCTTCGGCGCTCCTTCAACTGCTAAAAAGCGGATTGGCCGCCTTCCTATAAAATACAGAAACAGGGGAGCAGACTGCTCCCCTATTTCCTTGTTTCACTTACTTACGAATGCCGAGCTTGGCGATCAGCGCACGGTAGCGGTTGATGTCCTTCTTCTGCAGGTATGCAAGCATGGAGCGGCGCTGGCCGACCATCTTGAGCAGGCCGCGGCGGGAATGGTTGTCCTTCTTGTGGACCTTCAGATGCTCGGTAAGCTCCTGAATGCGCGCGGTCAGAATCGCGATCTGGACTTCCGGAGAACCGGTGTCGGTCGCGTGCGTGCGGTTTGCCTCGATAACGGCAGTCTTGTCTTCCTTGCGGATCATGTGACGTTTCACCTTTCGTTGATAGATTTTTACTTACCCACAGGCCGGGCCGCGGCATGGTGAAATGGACACGGTAGGAACGTGTCCGGTTGTCCGTCGGCTAAGCGCGGGGCGAAAGTACAATTATCATATCATGCGTTTGCGGTTTTGTAAAGTATTTTCTATCTTTTTATTCACCTTACCGCATTTTTACACTTTTCTTTGTAAGTTTTGTCGAAATGAACAATTATGAATAAATTGTAAACGCGTTTTTGTCAGTTTTTCATCTTGCTTTCAAAATTTCCTGGCGCTATAATTTTAACATCTTCGGTGGACAGCTTTTTTGAGATGTTCTCGCTCGAAGCCGTTTTTTATTTATTGCTAAGACACGCGACGGGGCGGTGCAATAGCGCGGCCTGAAGTCGCGTTCTTTTTTGCGCAGAACCAGAAAAAGAGACAGGCCGACGCCTGTCTCTTTTTCGTATGCCGGCCGGATGGTCCCCTTACGCGCCGGCCCCTTTTTGTTTAGCACAAGGCGGGGCGCAGGTCAAGTCGGAACTGCCGCACAGTGTACGCGATGGTGTATACCGCCATCACGCCCGAGACCAGCGGCGCGACGCAGCCGAGCAGAAACAGACTGTCAGGGCGGTAGGTCTGCACCAGATACAGCAGCGGGATGCGCACGCACAGCGCGCCGAAGCAGCAGGAGAACATGGTGAACAGCGTTTTGGAGCGGCCGTTCAGATACCCGTTTAGACAGAACACAAACGTCACCATCAGGTAGTCGAACGAGCAGGCGCGGAAGAACGGCACGCCCGCCGCGATGGTCGCCGCGTCGCGGGTGAACAGGCCGATCATGCTTTGCGGCGAAAGCTGCGCCCACAGGAAAAAGCACGCCGCCGCGGCCAGCGCGAACCCCAGCCCCGCGCCCACCGCGGTCCGCACGCGCGCCGGCCGCTGCGCGCCGTAATTCTGCGCCGTGAACGCGGCCAGCGCCGAGGCGACCGAGGTCGCGGGCAGCATGGCGAACACGTCGTACTTGCTCGCCACGCCGACCGCGGAGGCCGCGTCCACCCCGAGCGCGTTGACGACCGCGGTCAGGTACAGGAAGGAGATACGCACCATCAGCTCCTGGAACGAGATCGGGATGCCCACGCGCGCCAGCTCGCGGGCGCGCGCGCCGTCGATGCGCAGGTTGCGCAGCGTAAACTTGAAAATAAAATGCCCGCGGTTCAGGTACACGATCGCGCATACCATGCTGACCGCCTGCGCCGCGATCGTGGCCACCGCTACGCCGCGCACGCCCCAGCCGAACACGCCGGTCAGCAGCAGGTCACCCGCGATATTGAGCACGCACGCCAGCGCGATGAACAGCATCGGCCGCTGGGAGTCACCGTAGCCGCGCAGGATGGCGCTGATGGCGTTATACCCGCAGATAAACGGGATGCCCCAGCCGCAGGTCACCACATACTGACGCGCCAGCACAAACGCCTCCTCCGGCGTCTGCAGCGCGGTCAGGATGGGCGAGGCCAGCCCGATCACCAGAAGCATCAGCACCACGGAAAACGCCGCGAACACGGTCAGCGTGGTGCCGATGGACTTGCAGGTCTGTTCCTCGTCGCGCATGCCGGTGTATTTGCCGACCAGGATGGTGCCGCCCAGCGTCAGGCCGGTGATCAGGCTGGTAACAATCTGCGTCACCTGCGTGCCGGTCGATACCGCGGCCACGCTCGCGGGATCGCAGAACCAGCCGATCACCGCCAGATCGACCGCGCCGTACAGCGCCTGGATGATATTGGCGATCAGGAACGGCACGGTAAAGCGCATCAGCACGGGCAGCACGCGCCCCTCGGTCAATAGGTTTTTCTCTGTCATGGATATGCCTCCCTTGTTGTCTGCAAGAAAAGCATAAACCCTCCAGCAACTGGAGGGTCAAGGGGTATTTTCACTTTTTTTCACCGGCACCTGCAGCTCGGTCAAATACTGGGTCTCATCGCTGGTGAAGCCCGCGTCGATGTGCGTCACCTCAACCGAGTCCTCGGCCAGCTCGAACCCGCGCCGCGCGGCCTCGTCCAGCAGCAGCTCATAGGAGGGCGCGCTGTGCGCATGCGTGCCGCGGTAGCACACGGTCAGCCATTCGCCCGCGGGCAGGTGGAGCACGGGACCGCCGTACTGCTCCTCCGGCTCGACGAACAGGAATATCCCCGTGTAGCGGTCGAACTGCCGCGCGTACAGCCGCTCGCGCGCGATCGATACGCCCACCTTGCCCAGGAACACCGCCGCATCCTGCCGGATATGGCTTTGCAGCTCGGCCAGCGGCGTTTCCAGATCGCCGCCCCGCGGGATCTCCTGCCGCAGGAATGCGATCGCGCGGGCGGGCAGCGTCTTTTGCAGCACAACGCCGGTCTCGGCCGTCCTCGCGCGCCGCAGGTCATCCAGCCGCCGGCCGATCCGCCGCTCGATGCGCTGCAGCTCGTCCAGCCGCCGCCGCGTGTCCGCCAACTGCTCCTGCAGGAGCCGTTCCACCACGTCGGTATCGCGGTTTTCAAAAAAACCGCGGATGCGCTCGAGCGACACGCCCAGCGCGCGCAGGTATTTGATGGTGTTGAGCCGTTCAAACTGTCCCGCGGAATAATAGCGGTAGCCGGTGCGCGGGTCCACCCGCTCGGGCCGGAGCAGGCCGATCTCGTCATAGAACCGCAGCGTGCGCACCGGCACGGCGAACAGCTTATGCATCTCCCCAATCGTGAACAGGTCCTTCATCCCTACCGTCCTTTCCGCGTTTGCCCGGGCATTCTCCTGCGGCTATTATAGCATATCCGGACACGCATTGTCCGTTTTTTCTGGTATAATGATAGCGCAACCCCCAGGAAAGGCGGTGCGGCCATGCGGACCATACCGGCAAAGACCATCGTCACCAGCACCAAAAACGGCGCGGGCTGGTTCGGCGCGCGCTACAATATGAACATCTACCGCGGCTGCTCCCACGGCTGCATCTACTGCGACAGCCGCTCGGAATGCTACCGCAACGACGATTTCGACATCGTCTGCGCCAAGCAGGACGCGCTGCGCATCATCCGCGACGACCTGCGGCGCAAAACGCAGCCGGGCGTAGTCTCCACCGGCGCGATGAGCGATCCGTACAACCCGTTCGAGCGCACCGAGCATCTCACGCGGCACGCGCTCGAACTGCTCGCGGCCTATGGCTTCGGCGCGGCCATCGCCACCAAAAGCGACCTGATCTGCCGCGACATCGACGTGCTGTGCGAGATCCATGCGGCCGCGCCCGTGCTGTGCAAGCTGACCGTGACCACCGCGGGCGACGCGCTCGCACGCGCGATCGAGCCGCACGCGCCCCCGCCCTCCGCGCGGCTGGACGCGCTCGCCCGCCTGTCGGACGCGGGCCTGCCCACCTGCATCCTGCTCATGCCTGTGCTGCCGTGGCTGACCGATACCGAGGAAAACATCCGCACGCTGGTACGGCGGGCCAGAGAGGCGGGCGTGCCGTATATCTATCCCGCGCTCGGCCTGACCCTGCGCGACCGCCAGCGCGCCTACTTTTACCAGCAGCTCGACCGCGCCTTCCCCGGCCTGAAGCAGAAATACATCGCGCGCTACGGCACACGCTACCAGTGCGCCAGCCCGCACGCGCGGCAGCTTTGGACGGTTTTCACCCGCGCCTGCGACGAAGCGGGCATCTTTTACCGGATGCGCGACATCACCCGCCGCTACCAGCGCGGCTTCGGCTGCGGACAGCTTTCGTTTTTCTGACCATGCGCAAAGCGCACAAAAAATTCCCTGCTTCAATTTGTTCAAAACCGCCTTTGCGGTTTCGGCCTTCCCGCCGTCACTCCTCCGACAGCAGCTCCTCTGCAGGGACTTTGAAGATCGCGGCCAGCGCGCGCAGCTCTATATCCGTGACAAACCGCTTGCCGCACTCGATCCGCTGTATCGCATTCTTATCCAGATCAACGCCCTCCAACTGCATGCGTTCGGCCAACGCGCGCTGGGACACTTTCGGAGAAAGGCCAGAACGCAGCCGCGCGACCTTTCTTCCGCAGATATTGCAGCTTCCATCTGCTAAACGGTTCTTGTACATTCTTTTCCTCCTGTTGACATTTAGTAATTGTCATCAGCCTTATTATGTGCTATACTGCAAGCAACAATGACATTCAGTAAATGTCAAATAGAGGTGGCACGATGTCTTTTTACGAACAGGCCCTGCAGCGCTTCCTCAGGGAATCCGGCGCCGCTGCGGACAGCGACGCCAGCCGCGCCCTGGCGGAGCAGGCTTTCCTTGCGGGCTGGCGCGCCGCCGGCGGAGAGCTGCTTCTGGTCGACCGTATCCCGATGGAAGACGAAAAATGATCCCCCAGACTCGTCTGGGGGATCATTTTTATTGCTTTCTTTTTCAAATATACGGCTTCGTTGTATCGATGCGGATGGTCTGCGCGGCGTCGTCCCATTCCACGCGCACGCCCAGCATGAAGCACAGGTCGCGTAGCTTGAAATAGTGATTGCCGTCGATCTCATACGCCTTGCCGACCAGCGGCATCCCCATATCCTGCAGATACACCTCCGCGGTGGCGCGGGTCGCGGTCTGCCCGCCGCCACTGAGCGGCTCCAGCTCGCCGCCGACCGGCGTATAAACGCCCGCGTCGATCGTCACCTGGTTCGCTTCCCCGTCCCAGGATACGCTGAACGCTGTATTCGTCCCCGCAAAGGCCATCGCCAGGTCGCGCAGCTTGAAATAGTTGCTGCCCTCGATCTCATACGCCGCAGCCGCGACCGGCGTGCCGTTCACCTCTATTTTCGCGCCGGAAACCACGGCGGGCTTGCGCAGCTCCGGCTTCACCGCGTCATGCGTCAGAATATACTGCACCGCGGTATCTATGCCGTTGAGGTAATCCGAGAAGGTCTGTCCGACCGTGATATCGGGCGGGAGACTTTCTACGCCGTAGGGCTTGGCCGCCTCATAATAGCTGCCCAGATCGATGAATTTGTTGGAATACTGGCCGCGGAACTTGGAGTTGGGCAGCTCGAACGCGGTCACGGCACCGAAATGATCCACGCTGCCGCCGGTCGGCGTACCGACCACAGCAGCGCCGATATCCTTGAGCTGCACCGTATTAATCAGCGCGGAGGAGAAAGTATTCTCTCCCGCGAGCGCGTACACAGCGTTCCCCTTGGCCAGGAATTGCTGTGCCAGATAGGTGATCGGGTACAGCACGCCGTCCGACCCGCCGCCGTTGCTGCGCAGGTCGATGATGAACTTTGTGTATTTGCCGGAGGCGAGCTTTCCTTCGACCTCGGCGGCAAACTGCTCCATCGGCAGGTTCGGATCCTCAAAGCATTTATTATACTGCATATACAGCGTGCCACCGCCCAGGTCGAGCAGCTTGTAGTAAACGCTCCGGTCCGGCTCGGTCACAGGCACGTCCTTCCGCAGCATGTCGCGGGTGATCCATTCCCCTGCTTTCAGCGCCGCCGTCGCTTCGGCCTGCGTCATGCAGGGGATGTGCAGCACGGTTTCTTTTCCCTCCGCATCCCGCACGCCGACCGTAACCATATCGGAATCCGCGTCAATGACACCGTAATGTTCCAATACATCGGCCACATAAAGCAGTTGCCCTACCCGTATGCGCTGCTCGACCGCGTTGTCGTAGCTTATCATGGGCGAAAGACGCTCGGTCACCTCATCGATTGGCATGCCGTTGATCGACGTGATTTCCTGCCCGATATACGCCCGGCAGTCGGTCACGCCGCCGGTCAGCGTCCAGCGGCCGTCGTACCATTTCGGCACCATGCCGAGTTGCCTGAGCTGGTCTGAAAGCGCGCTGCCGACCGACAGCATCGTATGCGAATCATGCGCCAGCGCCGCCAGTTCGGCAAGCCCGATCGCAAAATCGAGATCGGACGCGGTATCCAGCTCTGCTTCGATCTCCGCCTTTTTGTCCGCGACCGCCTGTTCGGTCGTATTGGCGTAAAAATCCGGATGCTTTGTGGTCAGCGTCTCCACCAAGCAGTCCAGATCCTCCTGCCGCCGCTGCGCCGCGTCGTCTGCCGCGCCCGCAGGGGGCAGGCAGCCCAGTATGACCACCGCGCCCAGGCAACCTGCCAGCCAACGTTTCATGTTCATGCTTCACCGCTCCTTTGTATTATTTTAATAGCACAATTATATATCCTCCTCTCGGTATTTGTCAATCCCTTTTCGCACAGCCTAAGAGAAGCTCTGATTGCGCAGCTCCAGGTTATATGCCAGCAGCCGCCGCAGCCGCGTCTTTCCGCGCGTCAGGTGCCGAGACACCGCCGACTGGCTGATACCCAGTTTGTACGCGATCTCCTTTCCAGAAAGCCCTTCCACCTCGTTGAGCCACAGCACCTCATACTGTCTGCCGGTCAGTTGCTCCTTCAGGGCGCGGAAAAACGCCTCCCGAAACGCCGCGCGGAACGCGCTGTCGTCCCCGGCCAGCGCGGCGATATAGTCCTCGTATGCCGCGCGGTCGGCCTCGCGTTCAAACAGCCCGCTTGTCCTCATTCTGCCTGCCTCCTTTTTGATAATAATGCTCCAGCACGAACGCTGTCTTGCGGCTCTCGTTGATCAGCACGCGCAGACAGCCGATACGCTGCTTTAACCGGTATTTGACCTCTTTCTGGCGCGCGCGCCGCTGTGCCACCTGAAGCTGGCGCAGACGCAGCTCCAGCAGCGCGGTATTCGACCTGTATTCCCGCGCCATCTCGTGAAGCGTCATAACAGCCCTCCCATTAAATCGAACATTTGTTCGTATTCTATGGTTCAAATAATACTACATATTGGAAGTTCTGTCAACAACAACCTATATTTGGTGTTCTATCAATTAATTGCTTTGCATATAGTTCCAGAGAAAGGAGGCGTCGGACATGCGCAAGCTGTTACTGGCCGGCTGCGGCCTGGTTTCCGTCCTGTACCTGCTGCCTATGGTATGGTCGTTTGGCGGGATTGCGGACGGGCAGGCGCCGGAGACGCTCTTGATCCCCGACGCCGCGCCGGTGGACGCGGCCGCGGACGCCGGAGCGGCAGATTATTCAACCGTCACGGTGGAAATCGACGGGACTCCGACCGCGCTCCCGCTGGAAACCTATGTGGAGGGCGTTGTCGCCGCGGAGATATCCAACGATTTCCCGCTCGAGGCAATCCGCGCGCAGGCGGTCGCGGCGCGCACCTACGCGGTCTATAAGCTCTCCCGCGGCCGGCCCGACGTCCATCCGGACGCCGACCTTTGCGACGATTATCACCACTGTGCAGCCTACCGCGACGTTGCGGTGGAAACCGCCGCCGGCAGCGACCTGTCCCGCGTGCGGCAGGCGGTTCGGGATACCGAGGGGGAGATCCTCACCTACGACGGGGCGCCGATCGCCGCCGTCTTCCACTGTGTCAGCGGGCCGCGCACCGAAGCGGCAGCCGACGTCTGGGGCGAGGATATCCCCTACCTACAGAGCGAGGTCAGCCCCGGCGGCTCGGCCTGCAGTGAATACGAGTCGTCCGTCACCGTACCGGCGGAGGATTTCCGTCAAACTGTTCAGGAAAGCTTTCCTTCCGCCGAGGTGTCCGGCGCGCCGGACACCTGGTTCAAGGCCTCCGTCCGGTCAGACGCGGGCGGCGTCATCACGGTAAAGCTCGGCGGCCTGACGGTAGAAGGCACGGCGGTGCGCGAGCTGTTCGGCCTGAACTCCACCAATTTCACCATCACCACCACCGAGGACAGCATCACCTTCCACACGATCGGCTATGGACACGGCGTGGGCCTTTCCCAATACGGTGCGAAATACCTCGCGGAGCAGGGCGCGACGTACCAGGATATCCTGTCCAACTATTACCAGGATACGGTCCTGACGCGGATATGACTCTTCCCAGGGCGCGCCGGAGCGGTGCATCTCGCAGATAAATCAAATTTTTTGTATATTTTTTTATCTCCACGGCCATACTTGGGTCAACGGAGGTAAAGGGATATGAAACAATATAATTCCAAACACACCGCTGCCCTTTCTACGCGCGGCTTTTACACCATCCTGACCGTGTGCGGCCTGATCATTGCCGTATCCGCATGGGTGCTCTGGTCGGACTCCACCGCACCGGAGCAGGCAGCCTCGGCGCCAAGCACGCCGATCATCTCTCCGACAGAAGCCCTCCCCGACCTGTCCGACGATACGCCGGTCATGTCGGAGGAAGCGCCTGCGGACGAGGCGACCGAGCCGGTGGACGCGCCGGCCGAACCGGAGCCGGCTCCGGCCGAGCCTGCAGTCACCGTGTCCGCGCCGGTCTATGTGCGGCCGACCTCGGGCGCCGTCATTACGCCGTTCTCTGGCGACGAGCTGCTGTTCCAGCCCACGTTCGGCGACTGGCGCGTCCATTCCGGCACGGACTTTGGCGCGGAGGCCGGCGAAACCGTGCTGGCCCTGACCGACGGCACCGTGCAGGAGGTCTTTGAGGACGGGCTGTACGGCACCTGCGTCACGCTTTCGCACGACGCGGATCTGATCACCACCTACCGCGGCCTGACCGACGTGCGCGTCGTTGACGGCCAAGCGGTCACGGCGGGCGAGGCGCTCGGCGCATGCGCGGAAAGCATCGACGCGGAAGCGGCGCTCGACCCCCACGTCCATGTGGAGGCGTCCCGCGCCGGCACGGCGATTGACGTACTCGAGCTGCTGGGAGAAAGCGGCACGGAATAACAGAAAAGCCGCGGGACGGTCGTCCCGCGGCTTTTCTGTTATTCCGTTACCGCAGGCTGGGCCGTGTAGTTGCCTGTCAGCCCGCCGCCCGCAACGGTCACGATATTCTCCGCAAGCAGGAAATTGATCTCCCCGTCCGCGGATTTGGCGGTCTCGCCCGTTATATCGGCGACGCCCTCGGTGCCGTCTGAAAAGCAGTAGGTCAGCCGGCCTTCCTCCTCCTGCACGATCTCCAGCCCGACCGAAGCAGGCCCCGCATAGGAGCCCGCCCAGCCGTATGTATGCACCGCCGCCGGATCATACAGCGGGAAAGTGGCGTAATCATCGAGCACACCGTCCCCCAGGTAATGGTACGTCTCTCCAGTTTCACGGTCGACCGCGAGCTTTCCGACCGACTCGCCCATCTCATCTCTGACCTCCACCACCAGGTATTCATGCGTCCGTCCGGCCTCGGCACCGACCGAAAGGGTTTCACCGGTCGCAGCGGCCATATAGCGCGCCGTATCAAACAGTTCACCCATCTGGCGAAGCACCTCTTCCTCGGACAGCGTCTCGCCGCTCACGGCGTCTCCGTCCAGCAGGCCGGCCTGCTCCGCCTGCTCCAGGGCCTGCATCTGGGGATTGACCTTACCGGCCTCCTCCGCCGCCGGCCCCACCGTATCAGTCTGTCCGGCGCAGCCGGACAGCACTAATACGCAAAGTGCGGTAACCGCGATCGATCGTTTCACCTTGCCCGCCTCCTTTTTCGCTGTTTCCATACGTTTTATTATGATACCGTATCCACGCGAAAAAAGCAATGGCCAGTTATCCGGCAAACGCGGTCATTCCTCGCCTTTTTTCCATTTCTTCCGCCAGCCATGCTCTTTTTTCGGCCGGTTCACCCATTTTTTGATCCGCTCAACCACGCTGTCCGTCAACGAATAGTATACCGGCGTGATGAACAGGGTCGCGACGGTGGAAATGACCATGCCGGTCATCATTACCACACCCATCGGCGCCATCATCTCCGAGCCTTCGCCGCCCGCAAACACCATCGGCACCAGGCCGAGGATCGTGGTCAGCGCGGTCATCAGCACCGGACGCACGCGGCGCGGGCAGGCGTTCAGGATCGCGGTGTTCTTATCCTCGCCGCGCTCCCGCCGCTGCAGGATATAGTCGACCAGCACGATCGAGGAGTTGACCACCGTACCGGCCAGGATAATAACCGCCAGGATCGCTACCATGGACACCTTGTTGCCCGTCGGCCACAGCAGCATCAGCGAACCGAGCAGGCCGATCGGCAGGATCAGCATGATCGCCACCGGCAGGGCGAACGAATTGAACTGGCTTGCCAGGATGAAATACACCAGCAGGATGGCGACCGCCAGCGCGGTCAACAGGGCTCCTGTCGTTTCCGCGATGCTGGAGGCCGATGTATCCCCGTCCTCAATCTGTACCCCTTCTGGGAACTGGTAGCCCGCTACGATCTCATTGACCTTTTGCATGATACCGACGCTGTCGCCCGATTCGCTTTCACCCGTGATCGTGACCGTTTCATCCTGATCGATACGGGTGATCGACTGCGGTGACAGCTCGGTGTAGACGTCCGCTACCATGGAGAGCGGCACCGTGCCGCCGGTCGCGGCCGGAAGCTGCAGCGACTTGAGCGCGTCGATATCCTGTGAGAGCGTCTCGTCGCCCGAAATGGTCACATCGTATTCCTCGCCGCCCATACGCAGCGTGGTCGCGGTCGAACCGGTCAACTCACCGCGCACCAGCGTGCCGATCGTGGCCGCGGTCAAGCCAAAGCGGGATGCGTTCTCGCGGTTGACCTTGACCGCCACACGCGGCACCTCGTCGCCGGAAGAGGACTCGACATTGATCGCGTCCGGCAGCGCGCTGATTTCCTGCACCAGGTCGTCAGCCACTTCCGCGAGCTGGTCATAATCCTTGCCGGAAAGCTGAACGCTGATATCCGAACCTTCGCCCATCGACGTGCTGCTGGCCGAGACAGTGATCTCGCAGCCCGCGATATCCGCCAGGTCGCGGCGAAGCTGGTTGGCGACCTCAGTGGATGAGCGGTCGCGATCCTCCAGATCGACCAGCGAAATCGTGACGCTCGAGCCGGACGCGCTCGACATGACCGAGGCCGAGCTGCCCGTGCTGTAGTATACCTGCTCCATTTCCGGTATGGTTTTTTCCGCGATCGCCACAATGCGGTCCTGAATCACCGCTGTCTCCTCCATCGTGGAGCCGCTCGGCATGCCGACCGATACGCTGATCGAGCCCTGATCCATCTCCGGAATCAACTCCATGCCGGCCATGCCCATGCTGAATACCGAAACGACGCAGATCACCACCGTAAGCAGGATGCCCACCGCGCGGCGGGTGATGAACAGCTTGAGTACTTTCTTATACATCCGTGCAAACGGGCGGTCGCCCATCAACTCTTCCCGCATGCCGGGCTTGCCACCGGCAATACGGTGTATGCCGCCGCGGTCGAGCAGGATATAGCACAGCAACGGCACCAGCGTCAGCGAAATAATCAGGGACGAAGAAAGCAGCGCCACAATCGTGATGCAGAATTCCTTGAACATCATGCCGGTCATGCCGCCCGACAGGCCGATGGGCAGGAATACGGCGACCGTCGTCAGGGTCGAGGCGGTGACCGAGGTCACGACCTCCTTTGTACCCTTGGTGCAGGATTCCCAGCGGTCGTACCCGTCCGTCCGGTAATGGAAGATGTTTTCCAGCACGACGATGGAGTTATCCACGATCATGCCGACGCCGAGCGCGATACCGCCCAGCGACATCATGTTCAGCGTGATATCCAGCGCGAACATAATCAGGAAGGTGAACAGGATGCAACACGGCATCGCCACGGAAATGGCGACCGTCGCGCCCAGGTCGCGCAGGAACAGCAGCAGCACGACCGCCGCGAACAGCACGCCCATCCAGATGTTTGACACGGTGTTATCCACCGTCATGTTAATGTAATCCGACTGGTCCATGACCAGGCTCCAGTCAAGCGCCTCGTAGTCCGCGGTGAGGATATCCAGCTCGCTTTTCGCTAGTTCGGCAATCTCCACCGTGTTCGAACCGGATTGCTTGTTGACCGACAGCAGCAGGCATTCCTTGCCGTCCACTTTTGCCAGCGCGTCCTGGTCCTTGGGCCGCATGGATACGTCCGCGATCTGGCGCAGGCGCACTGTGCCGCCCGTGGGAAGCGAAATCAGGGCGTTTTTCACATCGTCCACTGACTGATACTCGCCGTCCGTGCGCACGGACAGCGTCTGCGAGCCGCTGTCCAGCTCGCCGCCCGGCACGGCCATGTTGTCCGCGCCGATCTGCTGCGCGACCGAGGACACGGTCAGGTTAAAGCCCTTGAGACGGGCCGCATCGGTTTTGACCGCGACCTCATTCTCATAGCCGCCCATGACGTCCACCGACGCCACGCCCTCCAGGCGTTCGAGCGCCGGCTCCAGCTCATCCTCCGCGATCGACTGCAGCGTGGCCAGGTCGCTGCCCGTGAGTGCCACCATGATAACCGGCATGGAGTCGATGTCAATGGACATGACTGTCGGGTCGGAGGCATCCTCCGGCAGCTGGGATTTCACCATATCGACCTTGTCGCGCATATCGGTCAGCGTCTCATCCAGGTCGGTGCCGTAATCGAACTGCACAATGACCATGGACATGTTCTCCGCCGAGGTCGACGTCAGCGTATCCAGGCCCGCCAGACCCGCGCACGCGGACTCCAGCGGCTTTGTGACCTGCTGCTCGATATCCTCCGGACCCGCGCCCGCGTAGGTCGAATATACGATCGCCACCGGCAGCTCCATCTCAGGCATGAGCGCGAGCGGCAGCGATTGGAAGCAGTAAAAACCAAACACGACGATCAGGATGTACGTCAGTATGGTCATTACATTATGCTTGATACAGGTTTCCGCGATTTTCATAAGGAGTTAGCCCTCCCCATCCGCGGCGGCCGGCGCATCGTCCGGCCCTTCGGTCTCGTTCAGGACACTGTCCTCACCGGTCACGACGCGCACCATCCCGCCGTCCGACAGGTAAGACTGCCCTTTCACGACCACCACATCCCCCTCGGCCAGGCCGGAAAGGATCTCGGTATCCATTTTGCTGACCAAACCGGTCTCCACAGCAACGCGCGTCACGGTGTCCCCGCTGCCGAAGTCATCCACCACAAAAACATACTGCTCCTCATTCGCGCCGGTCAGGATCGCCTCGGTCGGCACGGAGAGTGTGTTTTCCCTGCGGTTGGTATAGAAAGTGACCGTCGCAAACGCGCCGATCGGCGGATTGACGTTGGACGGGAGCGTGATCGAGATATCATACAGACTGGTCTGTACATTGGCCGCCGCGGGCAGGGATGCAATCGTACCCCGCACCATATCGTCCGACAGGACCGAGATGACAACGCCCGCTTCGTCCCCCGCCTTGATGTTGGTGTACACATCCTCCGCGACCGAGGTCTGCACCTCGACCTTGCCGTCCTCCGCGATGACCACGCCCGGCTGAGCGGACGAGGCCATGCCACCGCGCACCAGGTTGACCGTGGTCACCGTGCCGCTGCAGGGCGCGGTAACCGTCCCCAGCTCGGCCTGCGAGGTGATCTGATCCAGCGAGGCCTGTATCTGGGCGAGCGAGGCCGCCTGCTGCGCCTGCGCCTGCGCAACCGCCGCCTGCGCCTGCACCAGCGCCTGCTTGGCATTGGTAACATCCTGCTCGGCGGCCGCGCCCGCCTCAAACAGCGCCTGCGTGTTATCCACCGTCCTCTGCGCCTGCTCCACGCCGATCTGCGCGGATTCGATCGCCCTGTCGGTCGCGGTCTTGGTAGCGCTGTAGGACTGCTGCAGCGCGCCCATCGTCGAGGTGACGGTAGTGGTATCCACGGTGAACAGGGTCTGTCCCTTGCTCACCTTATCCCCTTCCTTGACGGGGAGCGTCATCACCTGTCCCGCCAAAAGCGGGAACACCTGCACCTCATTGACCGCCGCGACCTTGCCGGTCACCGCGTATTCGGCGCTCATCTCGCCCGCCTGTACCTCCATCACCTCGACGGCAGTACCGGCCGGCGCCGCCTCCTCTTCCACCGTTTCCTCCTTGCCGCAGCCCGCGCTGAACAGCATCGCGCCCGCGAGCACCGCGGCAAAAATACGTTTACGTCTCATTTGGTCCTCCATTGTGGTCTGATTTTCCGGCTGTTCTGTCAGGCTGCGCTGTCCATCACGCCGCGCTTCGCCCACTCGTATGTATTATACGAGGTGAACAAATTGATCTCGGCCTCAGCCGCCGCCTCCTTCGCCGCCTCCAGGGTATCCTGCGCGTCCGCAAAGGCCATCTGCGAGATCATGCCGCGCTGGTACTGGACCTGCTGCACGGCAAACGTTTTTTCCGCCTGCTCCAGATCGGCGCTGGCCGCGCGCAGCGCGTCCCCTTTCTCCTGCACATCCTTGTACAGCTTGCGGAACGACGCGGTCACGTTCTCTTTCTCCGCGTCCAGCGCGATCTTGGCCGCCTCATATGCGTACAGGTTGTTGGTCACGTTGTCCTCATAGTCATCCGAAGCCTTATCCGCCGCGTCCTGCTTGGCCCAGATCGAATAGCTGTTCTTCACCGCTTCTTTCAGGTCGGTCTCATAGTCCATGGCGTCGAGCTGCTCCTGCGTCACGGCCGGCAGCGCCGCAGTCCTGAGCACAGTACCCGTATGGTAGCCACACTGGATGGCCAGGGTGTTGCTCAGGCTCTCATACTGGGTGTTCAGGGTGGTCCGGCTGGCCAGCAAGGTCTCCCGCTGGCTCTGCAGGCTCTTGAGTTCGTTCGATCCCGCCATGCCAAGCGATACCTGCTTCTCCATGGCCGCGATATTGCGGTCAAGCTGGGCCAAGCTGCGTTCGGTCTCGTTCAGGGAATACTGCAGGGCTTCCAGCGAGATATAATTATTTTCCGCATCCATGCAGATCTGATCCGCGGCGTTCTGCATCTCACGCCTTGTGCTGACCACGGTTTTCTGCTGATCCTCTTTGGCGTCGTCCTCCTTATCGTCTAGGTCGTTGTACGAGCCGTAGGCTGCCTGCAGGCTTCTTTCCAATGTATTGAGCTGGGCCTGCAGCGTGCTTTTGAGCGCCGCCTGGTCTTCGTCCAGGTCATTGATCGCTTCTTCGAGATCTGCAATCTGCTGCCTGTATGAGGAGATCTGGTTGACGATTGTTATGTAATCCATATCATAATCGACGCTCACATCGGCTTCTTCCTCGCTCTTGACCGTATTGTCATACGACTTGATGGACACGTTGTTTTCTCGCACGGTCTGCTCCAACGTGTCAAAGGTCAGGCTGACCGGCGCGCTTTCCTCCGCTTCCGCAGCCTGCTCCCCGCTTCCGGCATCCGCCGCATACGCGGGCGCGCACATGCTGCACAGGAGCAGCGCGGAAAGCCCGGCGGCAATATATCTTTTCATCCTGTTCTCCTTTCTCTCACGCGATGGCAGTGGTCAGCCCGCGCTTCGCCCATTCATACTGATTAAAAGCGGACACCAGACCAAGCTCCGCGGTCTGCACATCCAGCTTTGCGTTTTCCAGCGTATCCTGCGCCTGCAGATAGTCCAGACGGGAAAGCATGCCGCGCTCATACTGCAGTTGGCTGGTTTTGAAATCCAGCTCCGCCTGCTGTTCGGCGGCCTGCGCGGCCTGCAGGGTGCCGCGGCAGTCCTGCACCGACTGGAACATGCTGGCGAAGGCCGCTTCCACGCTTTCCTGCTCGATGGCCAGCGCTTCGCGCGCGGACTGCACGGCATACACGCTGCTGTCATAGCTGTCGTCATACACGTTCTGCGCCTGCCGCAGCGTATTGCGCTTCTGCCAGATGGAAAAGCTGTTCTTCAGCGTTTCTTCCAAATCCGCTTCGTAGGACATCGCTTTCAGATCCTTTTCCGTCACCGCCGCGAAAGCCGCCGGCATCACCAGCGTTCCGGCGTCATAGCCACACATCAGCGCAAGGCTGCTTGCCAGGTTGTTGCACTGTGTCTGTAGGTTTGTGATGCCAAGCGCAAGGTTATCCCGCTGATTGCGCACGGTATCCATCTGGTACTGGCTGACCAGTCCAAGGGAAAGCTGCGTTTCCATTACATCCAGGCTGCGGTCAAGCGAGGCAAGCTGCCGTTCGAGCTTCTGCTGCGAATACTGCAGGTTTTGAATGGAGATCAACAGCGTCTGCGCGGCCATTGTAAGCTGGTCGGCCACGTTATCCGCCTGCTTCCTGAGCTGGTATACCGCATCCTCGATCTGCATGACCGCCGCCGCGCCCTGAACCGGCAGGCTGTCCGCGCTTTGCTGCAGGCTGTCCCGCTGGTTTTCCAGCAGCTTTTTCTGCGCCTCGTAGGTCTTATACAGGTCGCTCTCCTTATCAGCTATCTGCTCCATCGCCTCTTCCATTTTGCCGATCATCTCCTGGTACTGCTTGATCTGCAGTTCCAGCGCGCCGCCCTGTGCCTCAAACTGCTCGGACAGGCTCGAGCCGGTATCCATACCGGCCGCGGTCTTCCGCAGCGACTGCACGCTCGCGTTGTTTTCCGATACCGCGCGCTCGACCGCCCGCAGTCCCATCTGCTTGACGGTAAGCGTTTCCGGCGGCGCCTCCTCCTGAACGGCGACGCTCCCACCGCCGTTCACGGCGCCGGCCGGCGCGACCGTTGCCATACACAGCGCGCCGGCCAGCAGCGCGCCGATTACTCTTCGATTCATGGTCTTTCCGTTTGTCTCCTCTCCTGTCACAGCAGCTCGCGTGTGATAATGCGTATGTCCATATATTCTTCTGTTTGACGCGGCGACTCCCCCGTCCGCAGCGCCCGCACCAGTATCTCGACCGCGCGCGCGGCCTGCAAAAGCGGGTTCTGGTCTATTGCGAAGTCCAGCCGCCCCCGCTCCAGATATTGCTGCACGGCCGCGGTCATCCCATGGCACACGGTCCGTATCGTGCCTGCCCGACGCAAATAGGCGGGGTCCTCCAGACATATCCCCGCCAGTTCGCTGGGCATATAAATGGCGCGGACATGCGGATGCCGCTGCAGCAGCCCTTCGCACGAGCGGTCGTATGCGCCCTCGCTTTCCACCAGCTCAACGTGAAACCGCCCGTCGGCCAGCTCGCGCATCCGTTCCAGAAAGCCCCGCATGCGCGCCTCCCGTCCGGCGAATTCCCGCTGATCGGACAGCGCGAGCACCGTGCCACCGGCGACGAACGGGGCGATCAGCCCTGCCGCGACGCGGCCGGACTTTTCCATATCCGCGCCGACATAGCACAGCCGCCCGCTGCGCCGTACATCCGCGCAGCAGGCGACCACCGGCACACCATGCCCTGCTAGGCGGTCGATCTCCTCTGCCATGGCGACCGTATCGGGCGCCGCCACGATCAGGCCGCCGACGCCTTTTTCCTCCATCCGGCCGATCGCTTCAAAATACGAGCGGTGCGACCGGCTTTTCAGCTCTTCCACCCAAAGGTTCACATCGGCAGCGCCGCACTGCCGCACCGCCAGCCGAAGCCCTTCGCGCATTTTCCGGATCAGCAGCGTATCAAGGCACGGCAGCAGCACGCCGATACGGCAGTCTCCCTCCGCGCGCAGCGCATGCCGCTGTGCCGGCGTGGTGTACCCATATTCCCGAATGACTTTCTGCACCCGTTCGCGCACCGCCGGCGCGACGTTCGGCCGACCGTTGACCACTCGGTCGACCGTGCCGCGCGACACGCCGCACTGCTCCGCGATCCACTGTGCAGTTATTTTCATAGCGGATTCCCTCTCTTTTGTGACCATGACCATCTTTTTCACAAGATGAATTCATTTTAGCACAGGCAAACTGCCCATACAAGCGCTTTTCCCCATTTTAGACATCTGTCTTCGATGTGTTGTATTCTCATTGTGCATTTTATTTTTGCACAGTTTTATCGTTTTTTTGCACAGTATTCTCTGGCTTTTCCACGGTGAAATCATGCTTTTTGCACTTTGATTAGCAAAAGCTAACTCTAAAACTTTTCTTTTTTGCTAAAACGTGGTATACTAGGTTCATCCTATAAATTTTACATTGGTGAGGCGAAAGCTATGACAAAAATTGATATCGTTTCCGGCTTCCTCGGCGCGGGGAAGACCACGCTCATCAAGCGCCTGCTGGCGGACGCCCTGCAGGGCGAGCAGGTCGTGCTGATTGAAAACGAGTTCGGGGAGATCGGCATCGACGGGGGATTCCTCAAGGAAGCCGGCATCGTGGTGAACGAAATGAACGCCGGCTGCATTTGCTGCTCGCTCGTCGGCGACTTCGGCAAAGCGCTGCATGAGGTGGTCGACCAGTACCATCCGGACCGCATCCTGATCGAGCCTTCGGGCGTCGGCAAGCTGTCTGATGTAATCGCCGCCGTGCAGAACGCGCATCTGGATGTGACGCTCAACTCGTTCGTCACGGTTGTCGACGCGCTCAAGGCGAAAATGTACCTGAAAAACTTCGGCGAATTTTTTGAAAACCAGGTCGCGCATGCCGGCGCGATCCTGCTTTCCCGCACGGCGGCGTGTACGGCGCGGCGTCTGGACGAAACCGTTGCCCTGCTGCGCGGCCTGAACGAGCACGCCCGTATCGTCACCACGCCGTGGAAAGAGCTGACCGGCGCACAGCTTCTCGCAACTATGGAGGGCAGCCGCGACCTGGTGCAGGAGGTGCTCGACGAGATCGCACGCGAACCGCATCATGCGCATCACCACCACGAGCATGCACACGAACACCATCATGACCACGAACACGAGCATGACCACGAACACGAGCATGACCATGAACACCACCACGAACATGGTCCGGACTGCACCTGCGGCTGCCACGACCATGAGCACGGTCACGCGCATCATCACCACGAGCACGACCACTGCAGCTGCGGCCACGACCACGACGCGGACGAGGTGTTCACCTCCTGGGGTGTGGAGACCCCGCATCTGTACACAGAGGAGGACCTGCAGAATGCGCTGACCGGCCTGGGCGACCTGTCGCTCGGCACCGTGCTGCGCGCCAAGGGCATCGTACCCGCGGCCGACGGCGGCCAGTGGCTGCATTTTGATTATGTTCCGGGCGCGCCCGATATCCGCCGCGGCGCCGCCGACTATACCGGCCGCCTGTGTGTGATCGGCGCCGAGCTGGACGAGGAGCGCATTGCTTCCCTGTTCGGCCTTGCCTGAGGAGGAAGCCTTATGCCCAAAAAGGACCCGATACCGGTTTATATATTTACCGGCTTTCTGGAAAGTGGCAAAACCCGTTTTATCAAAGAGATTCTCGCCGACCCCGGCTTCACGGAGAACGAGCGCACCGCGCTCCTACTCTGTGAGGAGGGCATCGAGGAGTATGACGAGCAGGAGCTGCTGCGCTATGGCACAGCGCTCGTCCCCATCGAATCGGCCAGCCGGCTGACGCCCAATATCCTCAAGCGCGTCGAGCAGAAATACGACCCCGACCGCATCCTGATCGAATACAACGGTATGTGGAAGCTGGACGACCTGACCTCCGTTTTCCCCGCCCGCTGGGAGCTGTACCAGATCGTCACAACGGTGGACGCTTCCACCTTTGCGCTGTACTCGGCGAATATGGGGCCGATGATGTTCGAGCATATCACCACCGCCGACCTAGTGGTGTTCAACCGCTGCACCGATGCGCTCAAGGAGATGCTCTATCAGAAGAACATCCGCGCCATGAACCCGCGTGCGACCATCTATCTGGACGACGTGGACGGAAACAGCGAGGACTACGCCCGCAACATGCCCCTGCCGTTCGATCTCAACGCGGATATCATCGATATCGGGGATGAGGATTACGGCCTGTGGTATATCGACGCCACCGGCGATCCCAGCAAGTACGACGGCAAGACCATCCGCTTCCGCGCGCAGGTGTATGTCGGCGGCAATGTGCCGTCCGGATCGTTTGTCCCCGGCCGGTTCGGCATGGTCTGCTGCGCGGACGACGTCACGTTCCTCGGCTTCCTGTGCCGCTATCCCAACGCAAAGGACCTCAAGCTGCGCGACTGGGTGCGCGTAACCGCCTCGGTCACGGTCGAAGCCCTGCCCCAGTACCGCGGCGAAGGCCCTGTGCTGCATGCGGTCGAGGTCGTCCCCGCCGACAGGCCGGCGGAGGAGCTGGTGTATTTCAACTGACCGCTGTCACAAAACCAAAGGCTTCCCTTTTGGGGTAGCCTTTCATCTTTGCGGCGGCGCGTGCCTGTTTCCCCAGTACTGGACGACAGTCTGCCGGCTCATTCCGCTCTACAGTCTCTTAAAAACACGAACCGGCTTCCCTTGTGGGAAGCCGGTTCGTTTTATATCTCTCTATAATAATCCGTGTCAAGGATCGCGTCGTTGACCTCCTGGAAACGGCGTGCGTACGCGTTCATCTCCGCGACCTCCTCTTCGGCCATCCCGTCGTTCCACACGACCTTTCCATTTTGGACATAGGCGGCGTCGGTCAGCCAGGTGCCGTCAGGAAAAATGGCGCAGCCTGCGTATGACGGGTCAAAGGCATCCCGCCCCAGGGTACGGGGCGCAGGCAGACCGAACAGGTTCGCCAGCGTCGGCAGCAGGTCAACGGTCTGCATCGTCTTGTCCACCGTGCGCGGCGTGCAGCCCTCATACCAGATAAAGCATGGCGTGCGCTCCAGCAGGCGGCCGCCTGCGGCCGCGGAATATTCCTCCAGCACCGCGCGGTCGGTCAGACCGTAGGCATAATGGTCGTCGTACACGCAGAGCACTGTGTTTTCCAGCAGCCCGTCCTCCGCAAGCCGCTCGAGCAGGCGCGCAAACATATCGTCGGTCAGGCGCGCCTTGGCAAACAGGCCGTTTATTTCATACGGTCGGCTGTCATCCGCATATTCCGGATACTGTTCGAGCGCGTAGGTAGTCAGCGCGTCGATCTCGTCATAGCCAAGGTGGCCGCTGTAAGTGATCAAAAAGTCCAGAAACGGTTCCGTGTCGATCATACGCGCATACAGCTCGTCGCAGTCCACCAGAAAGCGATCCACCCCAACCTCCAGCTCGCCGGACGCATAGTGCAGCGCGGAATGGTACTGCTCATAGCCGAACGCCTGGTGCATCGCGCCGCGGTTGTAAAACTTGGCCTCGCTCTTATGAAAGGAGTTTGCGGTATAGCCGGCGTCCCCAAACAGGCTGCCCGCCGCATCGGGAAACGCGCTGCGGCTGAGCGAATAGGCGACGTTTCCGTTAGCATAGGGATAGAGTCCGGTCTGCGCGGCAAATTCCGTATTAAAGGTATAGCCGTTGGAATACTGAGGGGTATAGAACTCGGAAAAACAGATCCCCTCACGCTGCAGGCGCGCGAGCGTAGGCGTATTCTGTTCGTTCAGGACGAAATCGTCAATGCTTTCCAGCTGCACCAGGATCAGGTTTTTGCCCGCGAGCAGGCCGGTCATCTCGTTTTCCTGATGGGCGGGCCGCTCCGCGAAAAACGCGTCCACCCGCGCCCGCTTTTCCGCCCCGTCCGGATCGGGCGCGACCGACAGCCATGCGTCGTGCAGCACAAACTGGTACGGTCCAGTCAACGCCAGGTCGTAAACGGGCGAAGAAAAGCGTTCGTATTCATACCCACTCGATTCCCATGCATCCCAGTCCAGCGTTTCCGGCACCGGCGCGTACAGGCGCGGCGCGAATCCCTGCGCCAGAAGGAACGCCGCCAGCAGTGGGAGAGCCTGCCGCCGTTCCTTCCCCGCGGGCAGCGACCAGACGCCCAGCACGCCCCACAGCAGCAAAAGCATCGCAACCGCTGCGAGCCGCCCGTCGATGATCTGGCGGGCATAGCCGGCAAAATCCAGCCCCTCCCCCGCGAACAGGAAATCCGAGAGGAATAAAACGCGGTCGAGGATGCGCCATACGGCATACTGCACCACGGCATAGACCGCCCACACCGCGTAAATCAGCCCGTAAAGCAGGCGTCCCCAGCGGCGCGGGGGCAGCAGCGCCAAAGCAGTGAACAGCGCGCCGAAGCCAAGGGAGAACAGGTTGGGCGCGGCTGCGTACAGCGGATACCACGCCGCGCCGCCCGTTGCCGCGCGCAGCGTCAGATCGAGCAGCCAAAACGGCAGGGCCGCCAGTAGAATATGCAGCAACAGCCGTTTCCGTTCCCGCGTCTCCATGTATACCGTCCTCCTGTCTCATAAAAGACAGTATACGGTATATTCCGCCGGAACGCAACCGGCTTTTGTGTTTTCATCCGGCAAAGCCGTACAGCAGCCCCGCCGCCCACAGCTCATGAAACAGCAGGAAGCGCCCGGCGAACAGCGCCACGATGTACAGCGCGGGCGTCGGTTCGCAAACCTCTCCCCGCTTTCTCCCACAGCGCTGCCCCGCCCATGCCAGCGCCCGATACAGCAGCAGCCCCAGCGCCGCGCCCAGCGTGTTCATCAGCAGGTCGTCCACATCCGTCCGGCGGTTGTTAAGTAGCTGGCTGAGCTCGATCAGCAGGGAAAAGGCAAACCCGCCCGCGGCCACGCGTCCCAGCCTGTCCAGCGCGGGCCAGAGCAGGGGCAGCAGCAGGCCGAACGGCAGGAACAGCACGACATTCAGCGCATAGCCCATCGGATCAGCTTCCCGTGAAAACGGCAGCAGGTTGACCTGACCGGCGTTCCACTCCAGCCCGCGCTGGAGCGCGTCGTACATCGTTCCCGCGCCGGTCACATGGAACACCCCAAACAGGTATATGGCAAACAGCAGGAGCAGCAAAGGCGGCGCAGCCCGTCCAGTTTTCCCGCCTCGCCGGTACAGCGCCGCGCACAGTACAAGGCCGGGCAGCAAAACCGCTGCCGCTTCATAGGCCAGAAGCAAAAGGTTCCGCATCCGTATCCCTCCTTTATCTCAGGATACCAGACAAATATTAAGAAAAACCGAGGGAATTTCTTAATATTTTCGCTCGCCCCGTTTAGCACACCACGAAAACGGAAAAAGCAGGCCGCGCCGATCGCGCGGCGCGGCCTGCTCAGGGCTCCTCGGGCGGATGCCCGGCGGTCCTCTCTTCATTTGTGATCTCCCAGTGGATCAGGAACGTGAGCGCCGCGCGCAGGAGGATGATCGCGCCAACGAGTACGATCTCCCGAAGCTCCCGCACGACCACGGTTCGCAGGATCTCGCTGCCCAGCTTGAATTCAAGCCCCATCGCCAGGCCTTTGGCCAGCTTAAGGCGCGTTTCCGGATCGCGCCGGACATAACACACCGCGCCCCGCACGCCGGACGCGACGATCACGCCCACGCCCACATATTCAAACAGCAGTATCGCCCACGACACGATGGTATCCAGCACCTGATCTGCCCACGGCAAGCAGACGCACGCCCTTTCCGGTTGTTATGTAGCTATTCCGGCTGGCCGGGCAGGGTGTCGAAGCCGGTCTGCAGTTCCTCGTCTGTCGGCACATGGTTGCGCATCGTGCCGTTATGATATGCCTCGTAAGCCGACATATCAAAGTAGCCCGTGCCGGTCAGGCCGAACAGGATGGTCTTGGCCTCGCCGGTCTCTTTGCACTTAAGCGCCTCGTCGATCGCACAGCGGATCGCATGGCTGGACTCGGGCGCAGGCAGGATGGTCTCGACCTTGGCAAACTGCACCGCCGCGTCAAACACATCGGTCTGCTTGACCGAGGTTGCCTCCATGTAGCCGTCATGGTACAGCTTGGAAAGGATGGGGCTCATGCCGTGGTAGCGCAGGCCGCCCGCGTGGTTGGAGGCGGGCATGAAGCCGTTGCCCAGCGTATACATGCGCGCCAGCGGGGTGACGTGGCCGGTGTCGCAGAAATCATACGCGTATTTGCCGCGTGTGAACGACGGGCAGGAGGCAGGCTCGACCGCGATGATACGCGGGTCGGCCTTGCCGGTCAGCTTATCCCGCATGAACGGCGCGATCAGGCCGCCAAGATTGGAGCCGCCGCCCGCGCAGCCGATGACGATGTCCGGATATTCGTCCAGCAGTTCCATGGCCTGCCTGCTTTCCAGGCCGATGATGGACTGGTGCAGCAACACCTGGTTGAGCACCGAGCCGAGCACATAGCGGTAACCCTCCTGCGTCGTCGCCATTTCGACCGCCTCGGAGATCGCGCAGCCGAGCGAGCCGCCGGTGTTCGGGTCGTGGGCGAGGATGGCGCGGCCCGCCTCGGTGGTGTTCGAGGGGGAGGGCGTCACATCCGCGCCGAAGGTCTGCATGACCGCCTTGCGGTACGGCTTCTGCTCATAGGACACCTTGACCATGAACACCTTGAGGTCCAGCCCAAAGTACGCGCACGCCTCGGAGAGCGCGGTACCCCACTGGCCCGCGCCGGTTTCGGTCGTCAGGCCCTTTAGCCCCTGCTCCTTGGCGTAATACGCCTGCGCAATGGCCGAGTTGAGCTTGTGCGAGCCCGAGGTGTTGTTGCCCTCGAACTTGTAGTAGATCTTCGCGGGCGTGCCGAGCGCCTTTTCCAGGTTATACGCGCGGCACAGCGGGGATGGGCGGTACAGCTTATACATATCGAGGATCGGCTCCGGAATATCGATATAGCGCGTTTTCCCGTCCAGCTCCTGATGGGCGAGCTTTTCGCAGAAAATCGGGTACAGCGCCTCCTCCGGAAGCGGCTGGTGCGTGCCGGGATGGAGCAGCGGATCAGGCTGTTCTTTCATATCGGCGCGCAGGTTGTACCACTGCTTCGGCATCTGGTCTTCGGTCAAATACAGTCTGTGCGGAATCTTAGCCATGGTAGGTTCTCTCCTTTTTCTATGTTTTATGAATGAATGGACAAAATAAAAAAGCCCCTGTCCCAAATCCATGGGACAGGGGCTTGTAAACAAACCCTTGCGGTGCCACCCAAGTTGACGCGCCGACGCGCCCGCTCGCTTCCGCGCATCCGACAATGCACGCTCCCCTGATAACGGGCGGAGTCCCCGTCGCAGTTACTCGGGCGGAACGCCCTTTCGCCTTGCCCTGGTGAAGTCCATTCACAAGGCCCTTGCCTGCCGCGATCCCACCGCCCGCGGCTCTCTTGGAGGTTCGGTCTCCCTGCTACTCGTCTTCGTCATTGGTTTGTTCAGTATGGTCACAGTATATTCTTACTTCCCCGCTTTGTCAAGCGCATTTTGAGAATTTTTATAAATTATTACAATGATATTTTATTATCATAATATCACCTATTCCTTTTCCCCGTCCTCCCGAACGCCTGTCAATTGATCCAGCCGCCGTTCCAGCTCATCGATCCGGCAGAGCAGGCGAAATGCAGCATAGAACAGCAGCGTGACCAGAAAAGCGCCGAAAAGCAGAAGAGACCAAAAACCCCCTTTCACACCCGAAAGGACGGTTGCCGCAATCAGAAGCACTATAACGCATAAGAAATACATAATCAAAAAATCTTTAATCCCTTTCATCCTCCGCACCTCCTTGCTTTTCTATTGTAACCGGTGCGCCGGAACACGGTCAAGCGGCAAAACACACAAATCCACGGCACATTTATTGCCGCGCCGCCGCGGCTGTGTTATAATCAAAAACGAACATCAAACCGGAATGGAGGGAGGTGTACGCCATGTACACGGTCGAGGGCGAAAACGAGCTGCTTCTGACCTGCAGGGAAATACCGGACGGCGTTGCCATCCTGCGCTGCGAGACGCGCGACGACAGCGTGCGCCTGCCGGACGAGATCGGCGGCGCACCAGTGGTCTCGCTCGGGAATTACGCGCTCAGCGAACGCGCGCCGGACCTGCGTGGGCAGGACGTTTTTCCCGTCCGCGTGACCTGCGGCGGGCCGGAGCCGAAGCACGACGCAAACGCCGTCCGTTCGGTCGCGCTGCCGCAGCCGCTTCAAAGCGTGGGCAGCTATGCGTTTTACAACTGCCGCCGGCTGAAAACGCTTACACTGTCCAGCGCGGTGACCGATTTCGGCGGCGGCGCGCTGATGAACTGCCGTGCGCTGCGCGAGGTGCGGCTGTATGCCGACCCCTCCTCCCCCACCTGCCTGTACAAGCTGCTCGGCGAGTACGCGGGTGAGCTGGATGTGCGTTTTTTCTGGAACGGGACAGTGTACTACCTGCTCTTCCCCGCCTATTCCGAGGACCTGGAAGCGCTCACGCCCGCGCATATCTTCCAGCGGCGCATCCACGGCGCGGGCTACGGCTACCGCCAATGCTTTGACGGCGGCGCGCTCAGCACGCACCAGTACGACCGCGCGTTGTCCGGCCTGCTCGAACGGCACGATTTCCTTGTCGCAGCCCGCGTCACCATACGGCGGCTGGCAACGCCGTTCGGCCTGTCGGACGCCGCCCGCGCCACCTGTCTGGACTGCCTGCGCGCCCACGGCGGCACGCTCGCCCGCCGCTGCGCCGCCGCGGGCGAAAGCGCGGCGCTCACCTTCCTGCTGTCGCTCGGTGTGCTGTCTCCAGCTGAAATCGACGCCGCGTGCGATACCGCCCGCGAAAAGGAGCAGACCGCCGCGCTGTCCGTGCTGCTCGCCGCCGGACAATCATCCCCCAAGGGGCGCGCAAAAACGTTTGACTTATAAAAGAGGGGGTTATGTATGGCACAAAGTGAACGCTGGCAAAAAATCGGGCGGGAAATTCTGTTTTCCGCCCGCACCGAGCTGTATATGAGCCTGCCCTTTCTGGATACGGCGCTGGCCGCGCTGACCGTCTCGGACGGGTACGATACTGCGACGCTCGCAACGGATTCCCGCGCGCTGTATTACAGCGGCCCGTGGCTCGCCCAGCAGTACGAGCGCTCGCGCGCAAATGTGTGCCGCGCATACCTGCACACGGTGTTCCACTGTCTGCTGCGGCATCCCGCCAAGGCGCGCGGCCGCGACCGAGCGCTGTGGGATCTTGCCTGCGACGTAGCGGTTGAAAGCATGCTGGACGCGCTCGACTACCGCTGCCTGCAGGCGGACAAGCCCTCCGTGCGCCGGCAGCACCTGTACCGGCAGCTTCGCGAAAGCATGCCAGTGCTGACTGCCGAGGCGGTTTACCGTCAATTCCGGCGCGAACGGGCGGGGCTTTATGACTGCGCGGCGCTGTCCCGCGTATTCCATGTGGACGACCACGCGCTCTGGCCGGAGGAAAGCGACGACGAGCAGGAGCGTCAGTGGCAGCGCGCCGCCGAGCAGACCCAGACCGCGATGGAAACCGTATTCTCCAACCAGGCGGCCGGCGGCGAGGCCGTGCGCGAGCAGCTCGCGGTCTCCGCGCGCGGGACCGCGGACTACCGTTCGTTCCTGCGCCGTTTTGCCGCGCTGCGCGAGGAGGTTGCGGTGGACGCGGACTCGTTCGATTACGGCTACTACGCCTACGGCCTTCGGCACTTCGGCAACATGCCGCTGATCGAGCCGCTCGAAACGCGCGAGGTACGCCGGATCGAGGATTTCGTCATCGCGATCGATACCTCCATGTCCACCTCGGGCGAGCTGGTGCGCGGCTTTTTATCGCACACCTACGCACTGCTGCGGGAAAACGAGAGCTTTTTCCGACGCTTCAACCTGCGCATCCTGCAGTGCGACGACCAACTCCGCGCGGACAGGCGCATCACCTGCGAGCGCGAGCTGCGGGAGTATATGGAGCATTTTGAGCTGATCGGCCAGTCCGCCACCGATTTCCGGCCGGTATTCGCGCATGTGGACCGGCTGGTCAGCGAGGGCGCGTTCCATCACCTGCGCGGCCTGCTCTATTTCACCGACGGACTGGGCATCTATCCGAAAAAACGCCCCCGATACGACGCGGCGTTCGTCATGCTGGAGGGCGAGGCCTATCCCGACAACGTCCCGCCGTGGGGCATCCGGCTGATCCTGCGGGAAAGCGAACTCTCCGCCGGATAACGGCGGCCCGCCCGTCCCCTTACACCAACGGATAACGCACGAGGTAATGCTTTATGAATATCAAACGAGCAAAAAACGAGATCAAAAACGCACTGCGCGCCTATCTCGCGCGGGATGCGTTCGGCGCGTACCGCATCCCGCCCATCCGGCAGCGTCCCATCCTGCTGATGGGGCCGCCGGGCATCGGCAAAACCCAGATCATGGAGCAGATCGCGGAGGAGACTGGCGTGGGGCTGGTGTCTTACACGCTGACCCACCACACGCGCCAGTCCGCGCTCGGCCTGCCCTTTATCGAAACCGTGCAGCTCGGCGGTGCGGAGCGCACGGTCACCGCCTACACCATGAGCGAGATCATCGCCTCGGTCTACCGCGAGATGGAGCGTACGGGTACCAAGGAAGGCATCCTGTTCCTTGACGAGATCAACTGCATCTCAGAAACGCTCACGCCCATGATGCTGCAGTTTCTGCAGTGCAAAACCTTCGGCAACCAGCGCCTGCCGGACGGCTGGATGGTCGTGGCGGCCGGCAACCCGCCCGAATACAACAAATCCGTGCGCGAGTTCGACGTGGTCACGCTCGACCGCGTCAAGCGCATCGACGTCGAGGAGGACTTCGCGGTCTGGAAGGAATACGCCTACCGGCGCGGCATCCATGGCGCGATCCTCTCCTATCTTGAGATCCGGCGCGACCATTTCTATCGGGTGGAGGCGACCGCGGACGGGCTGCAGTTCGTCACCGCGCGCGGCTGGGAGGACCTGTCCGAGCTGATGCAGGTATACGAAACGCTCGACCTACCCGTCGACCGCCAAGTGGTCGGGCAATACCTGCAGCTCCCCCGCGTGGCAGCCGATTTCGCCAACTACCTGCAGCTTTATGAAAAATACAAGCGCGTCTACCGCGTGGAGGAGATCCTGGACGGCGCCTGGGAAAAGGTGCGCGCCTCCGAGCTGGCGGGCGCGGCGTTCGACGAGAAGCTGGGCGTGCTTGGCCTGCTGCTCGCGCGGCTGGCGGACAGCGCGCGCGAGGCATACCGGCTGGACCGTCTCACCGACGCGCTGCATCAGGACCTCGTCCATATCCGCGAGGGCGAAAAAATGCTCGGCACCCTGCTGGACGAAAAACAGGCCGCGCTCACGCGCCGCCGCGACGCAGGCTCGACCGACAAGGACGCGCTGTTTACCGCCGCGCGCGAGGCCGAGCGGCTCGCGGCTTTCCAGCAGGCGCTCGCGCTGGAAAAGGTGCCTAAGGGGCAGGCGTTCGAGCGGCTCAAGGCGCTGTTCCAGGAGGATGTGCAGGCGCGCGCGGACGCGGCGGACCGCACGGACCGGCAACTGGCGAACGTCTTTGCTTTCCTCGACGCGGCCATCCCGAACAGCCAGGAGCTTGTGCTGTTCGCCACCGAGTTGACCGCGAATTACTTTACCTCCTGGTTTATCCAAAATTTTGGCTGCGAGGCCTACTTCGCGCACAATAAGCAACTGCTGTTTGACGATACGCGCCAGCGGCTTCTGCGGGAAATCGGCAGCGCCGAACCGGACTGAGGCGCGGAACCTTCTGCCTAAGCCGGAAAAGGAGGTATGTATCGTTCTTTTCTGCTCCTGCCGCTGCTTTCCCTTCCACTATACAGCTGGGGAGCGGCTCCGGACAGCGGCGCGGGCCATCTGGAGGCACCGCCGTCCCCCACTGTAGAGGAGAACCACCAGCACCACCCCACGGACGAGCTGCAGTTGATCGCGAACAGCCCAACCGGCGGTTACTGCGGCAACACCCTTACGCAGGTGCGCCCGTTCAACGCTGCGCTGGGCGGCGACGCCCAGGCCGGACTGACCGCGGAACAGGTTGAAGCGATTCGTGATATTCCGGCCGCAACGGCGTGCAATAGAAAAAGGACAAGGCCCCGCCTTGTCCTTTTTTGCGGTTATCCGAAGCGCCCCAGCGCGCCGTACATCTCCGGCCGCCGGTCGCGGAACGTCCCCCAGCTCCGGCGCAGCTCGCGGATCCCGTTCAGATCGAACGTATGCGTCAGGACGCAGGCGTTTTCCCGATCCGCCTGCTCGACCAGCGCTCCGGTCTCATCCGCGATGAAGGACGAGCCGTAAAACGTCAGCGAGGACGACTGGTTCTGGTTGTCGGGCGAGGGGGTCACGGTTTCCGTACCAATGCGGTTGGCCGCGACCAGCGGCATGATGTTCGCCGCCGCGTGGCCCTGCATGCAGCGGCGCCAGTGCGGCATGGAATCGCATTCCAGGATCGGCTCGGAGCCGATCGCGGTCGGATAAAACAGCAGCTCCGCGCCCATCAGCGCCATGCAGCGCGCGGATTCCGGAAACCATTGGTCCCAGCAGATGCCCACGCCGATTTTGGCATAGGCCGTGTCCCACACGCGGAAGCCCGTGTCCCCGGGAGTGAAATAAAATTTCTCCTGATAGAAATGATCGTCCGGAATATGCGTCTTGCGGTACTGGCCGAGGACCGTCCCGTCCGCATCGATCACGGCGACCGTATTGAATGTGGTGTTGCCCACGCGCTCGTAATAGCTGACCGGCAGCACGACCCGAAAGTCGCGTGCGACCGTCCGCAGCGCGTTCACCGCGGGGTTTTCCTCCAGCGTTGTCGCCAGATGGTAGTTTTCATAGCTCTTTTCCTGGCAGAAATACCAGTTTTCAAACAGCTCGGGCAACAGGATGACCTGCGCGCCCTGCGCGGCCGCCTCCTCGACCCTTTGCACCGCGTTTTCCAGCCCATAGGTCATCTGTACCGCGGCTACGGTTACTTTGCTCATATGCTTTCACTCCTCATACGGTTGGTGATTCCCGCGCTCACGCGCGGGGGATCTGCTGCGTGATGCAGTGGATGTTCCCGCCACCAATCAGAATATCGCGCGTGGGGATGGCGACCACCCTGCGCGTCGGAAACAGGCCCTGCAGGATTTCTTTCGCCGTCTCGTCCATCGGGTCGTCAAACGCGGGCATGACGACCGTCCGGTTGGCGATATAAAAATTAACGTAGCTTGCCGCCAGCCGCTCGCCCGGCGTGCGCGTCGGCTCGCCCTCGCACAGGTCGAGCCCCTCACATTCCTCCGCCGTGATGGTCACGGGCGCGGGCAGCGGCAGCTTATGCACCCGAAGCCGGCGCCCCTTTGCGTCCACCGCCGCCTCAAGCGCGTCCAAGCTCGCCCTGGAAAGCGCATACTGCGGGTCGCTTTCGTCGTCCGTCCACGCCAGCACGACCTCGCCGGGCGCTGTGAACGCGCATACGTTGTCCACATGCTCGTTGGTTTCGTCATGGTAGATGCCGCGCGGCAGCCAGATCACCCTGGAAACGCCGAGGTACGCGCACAGCGTGCGCTCGATCTCCTCCCGCGACAGGGACGGGTTGCGCCCCGCGGAGAGCAGGCAGGCCTCGGTGACGAGCGCGGTACCCTCCCCGTCCACATGGAGCGAGCCACCCTCGCAAATGAAATCCCGCTTGTCATAGCAGTCGTTTTCCAGCAGGTCACAAAATTTGCGGGCCACGCGGTTGTCCTTTTCCCAGCTTGGGTAAAGCCCGTCCACCGCGCCGCCCCAGGCGTTAAAGCCCCAGTCGATGCCGCGGCGGCCGCCCCTGCCGTCGATCACAAAGGTCGGCCCCACGTCGCGTGCCCAGGCGTCGTCTGTCTCCATCACAACCAGCCTCACCGCATCCGGAAGCTGGGCGCGGGCATTGTCATACTGCCCCTCCGAGCAGAGCACGGTCAGCTTTTCGCTTTCCGCGATCGTCCGCATCACCTGAATAAACGCGCGCCGCGCCGCATAGGCTCCATACTGCCAGGAATCCCCGCGCTCCGGCCAGATCATCAGGCAGCCGTCGTGCGGCGCGAACTCCGCAGGCATAAAAAATCCGTCCTGTGCGGGCGAAGTGTGTAAAATCCTCATTGTCGTTTCTCCGTATCGTTTTCTCCCTTATAGCGTACAACATTTCGATTTAACTTGCAACGCTTTCCCGCATATGTTACACTAAATACACAAATGCTTCAATATTTTTCAGGAGGAAACTATGAGCAGCTACCCTTACCTATATACGCAAACCTATTCCTATACGCCGTTTTTTAGCCTCGTGCTGCCGGTGCTGGCGCTGCTCGTCATTGTAGCGGGCGGGCTTGCGCTGTATTTCCTTTTCGTGCGCAAGCCCAACACCTATAAAGGGTCGGCTGCCAAGCTGCATGATATTTTTACGTTCCGCACCTTTTTCACCGAAAAGCTGATCCGCGCCCTATACTGTATCGTTGCAGTCGCCATCGCCGTATACAGCGTCATGCTGCTGTTCTCGCATTTTTTTGCCGCGCTTTTCGTGTTCGTGGTCGGCAATCTGGTTGCCCGCATCACGTTTGAGTATGCGCTGCTGCTGCTCGTGCTATGCCGCAACACGCAGGAGATCAACCGCAAGCTGGGACCCCTGCCCGCTGAAGAAGCCGCGCCGCAGGAGGCCGCGCCCCCTGTCCCGCCCCAGCCGCCGGAGCAGGCGCCCGTGCCGCCCCAGCCGCAGGACAATCCCCCGCATTAACGCCATACCAAGGCCCCGCCCGTCCTCCAAAGGACAGGTGGGGCCTTTCTCGCTTCAGGACATCTTCCCGCGGCGCTTCCCTGTCACACGCTGACAATAAAGGTCAGCGTGTGGTTGTCCGACAGGCTTTGCTCATACCGGAAATCGTTCCAGTCAAACAAAGTGAGCTGCTCGGGCGACTCGATGCGGTTTTGCAGGATATACCGCGTCATGCGGCCGCGCGCCATTTTCGCCATGGTGGGCAGGCAGCGCAGCTTCCCCTTGCGGTAGGTCAGGAATTCGCAGGTCACCATCCGGTCGCCTGTCTGCAGATAGCGCCGCACCGCCTTGCTGTATTCATTTGAGGCGAGGTTGACCACCGCTTCACCCGCACCGAACAGATCGTCGTAAAACGCACGGCCCCAGAACTCGTACAGGCTGTGCCCATCCAGCCGGTGCGCCAGCTCAAGCCGGTAGGGGCGGATTGCGTCGAGCGGCCGCAGCGGACCGTAAAACGCGGAAAACAGCCGCAGGCTGTCCTGCGCGAACCGCAGTTCTGCCGCCGTGAGCGTTTCCGCCTCCAGATATTTATAGGCCAGCCCATCATACGCCAGAATCGCGGGTACGCCGCCCGCGTCTGTCCAGTCCTGGTAGAGCGCCGCCGCCCGCAGCGCGATCGCCGGACTGGTCTGCAGGATGCTCTCCAGCTCAAACGGCGCCTTGGCACGCAGGGCCGCGGCGAGCGCTTCCGCCTGCTGCAGATAGCGCGGCGCTGTCATATCCGGCAGCGCCGCCGCTGCGGCGCGCATATTTTTCGCCGGGGATAAAAATACTTTCATGGGGCATCCCTCCGTCTTCCCCATTGTACCCAAAATTGCGCGGCCTTGCAAGCATCGCTATATTGCCAAAATCAGCCGGATATGCTAAAATAAAAAACATGGAAAAGAGAAAAAGGAGGACAAGGCACGATGAAAGTGCAGGAGAGTGCTGAGAATTATCTGGAAGCAATCCTGATTCTGCAGCACCAAAAAGGGTCGGTCCGCTCGATTGACGTTGCCCACTACACCGGCTTTTCCAAGCCGAGCATCAGCCGCGCTGTCGGCCTGCTGCGGGACAACGGCTATGTTTCCATCGATCAGAACGGCTTGCTGTGCCTGACCGACGCCGGACGCACGATCGCGGAAACGATCTATGAGCGCCATACCGTGCTGACCGAGCTGCTGACCATGCTCGGCGTTTCGCCCGAAACCGCGGCCGAGGACGCCTGCCGCATTGAGCATGTCATCAGCGCGGAAACCTTTGCCAAGCTTAAGGAGCATGCGCGGCAGCACGGCGTGAAAGCCGGCAGATAAACCAAACGCACCTGCGGCCGGTCCGTCACGGACCGGCTCTTTCTGTTTCCGGATAAGGAGGTATTATGGCGCAGACAACCGAACGGCTTCCCAACGGCCTGCTCCTGCATCAGGACGACCGATATTTCAAGCTTGGGCAGGACAGCGTACTGCTTTCTTCCTTTGCCAGACCGCGCCGGAACGCGCGCGTGCTCGACCTCTGCTGCGGCACGGGCGCGCTCGCCCTGCTGCTTTACCGCCCCGACCTGCGTATGACCGGCCTGGAGCTGCAGGAGGGCGCGCTCGCCCTGTTCCGGCGCTCGATCCGCGACAACGGCGTGGACATCACCGCTCTACAGGGCGACCTGCGCGAGATCCGCACGCTCCTCCCCCACGGCAGTATGGACTATGTGGTGTGCAATCCCCCGTATTTCGACCGGAACGCGGGCAAAAACGCGCCCGCGCCGGAACGCCGCGCCGCCCGTCAGGATGGCACCTGCACGGTGGAGGACCTTGCCGTGGCCTGTTCCTTTGTGCTGCATACGGGCGGCAAGGCCGCGTTCGTGTTCCGTCCCGAGCGCATGTGGACGCTGCTGGAAGCGCTCGCCCGCGTCCGTCTCGTCCCTAAACGGCTCCGCTTCGTACACCAGACCGCGCAGGCCGTCCCCAGCGCGGTGCTGGTCGAATGCCGCAAGGGCGGCAGCGCGGAAGGCCTTTCGGTCGAACCGCCGCTGCTTGTCCAAAGCGAGGAATATAACAAAATATACAAAAAATAATTTTTTAAGGGAATATTACAATGAGTGAATCCATTCTGTATCTGGTCGCCACGCCGATCGGCAACCTGGGCGACCTGTCCCCCCGCGCGCGGGATATTCTTTCGTCGGTCGATTTCATCGCCGCAGAGGATACGCGCGTGACGCAAAAGCTGCTGACCGCCTGCGCTCTGCCCAGGAAGCCCCTGATCTCCTATTATGAGCATAACCGCCGCGCGCGCGGCGAGGAGGTGCTGGCCAGGCTGCGCGCGGGTGAAAGCTGCGCCCTGGTCACGGATGCGGGTACACCCGCCGTTTCCGACCCCGGCGAGGATCTGGTCGCACTGTGCGCGGCGCATGGCATACCGGTCGTGCCCATCCCCGGCTGCTGCGCCGCGGTCTGCGCGCTCGCGGCCTCCGGCCTGCCGACCGGACGCTGGTGTTTCGAGGGCTTTTTATCCGTGAATAAAAAGGCGCGCCGCGCGCACCTGGACGCGCTGCGAAACGAAAAACGCACCATGATCTTTTACGAAGCGCCGCACAAGCTGTGCGCCACCCTGCGCGACCTTGCGGACACCTTCGGCGGGGCGCGCCGCCTTTCCCTGTCCCGTGAACTGACCAAGCTCCACGAGGAAACACTCCGCATGACGCTGGACGAAGCCGTTCAGTACTTCGACGCACATCCGCCGCGCGGCGAATTTGTGCTGACCATCGAGGGCGCGCCGGACGAACCGGATGCCGCGCCGGACGAACCGGCGCGGCTGACTGCGGCGGCGGAGGCCGTGCGCCTCCGGATGGCAGACGGGCAGACGCAGAAGGACGCAATCAAAGCGGTGTCCGCGCAGACCGGCGTCAAAAAGAACGCCCTGTACCGGTATGTATTGGAGCAGGATATGTAAAAACCTGTTTTTTGTTCACAGAACGGACAAACTGACACGGTATACTGGTATTATCCGATACAAGGGGTGAAAGCCTGATGTCAATGATATTGATTGCCGACGACGAGGCGCGCATCCGGCGCCTGGTCAGCGATTTTCTCAAGAGGGACGGCCACAGCATCCTCGAGGCCGCGGACGGCCGTGAGGCCCTGCAGATGATCGAAAACCGCCAGTCTGGGCTTGACTTGGCGATTCTGGACGTGATGATGCCCGGCATGGACGGGTTCGAGGTGCTCCGCGCGCTGCGCGCACAGGAAAGCGGAGACAAGCACCTGCCTGTCATGATGCTGACCGCGCGCGCGGAGGACGCCGACCAGGTCCGCGGGCTGGAGGAGGGCGCGGACGATTATGTGACCAAGCCGTTCTCTCCCATCGTTCTGGCCGCGCGTGTACGAGCCCTGCTCAAACGCGAGGGCCGCGCCGCCATGCCGGTCGAGCAGTTGGGCTCGCTTTCCGTCAACGAGTTGCGCCGCGAGGTGCTGGTGGACGGCGCTCCGGTCGACCTGACGCCCAAGGAATACGAGCTGCTGATTTATTTCAAGAACAACCGTGCCATCGCGCTATCCCGCGAGAGCATCCTCAACGCCGTATGGGGCTATGATTACTTCGGGGACCTGCGAACGGTGGACACCCATGTGAAAAAGCTGCGGGCCAAGCTGGGCGGCTGCGGCACCATGATCGAGACGGTGCGCGGCTACGGCTACCGCTTTGAGGGATGACGGATACAACATGAAGGGCCATTCGATCCGGTTTAAGTTTTTTGCCGCGATCAGCGCCGTTGCGCTGGTCTTTATCGGCGTGCTTTTGCTGCTCAACCTGTTCTTTTACGAGGATTATTACATGCTGACGCGCCGCGGGGAGCTGCGCGACGCCTATCAAAGCATGCGTGGCAGCTATACCGGCAACGTGGAGGATATCGCGGCCGTGCTGGACAGCTACGAAAGTCGCTCTGCCATCCGCCTGTCCGTGGTCCGTGCAGACGGGACGGTGCTGTATTCCTCCGCGTTTTCTCCGGACGCGGCCCGACCAGAGGAGGACGGACCGCTGCAGTTCCATCTCCCCGATTTCAATCGGGTGGAGCAGCAGTACCGCAGCTATGCCATCCTCAGCTCAATCGCGCAGAGCATGGACCGCGAATTTATCACCAAGCATAATTACCAGTTTTTGAACGTCTCCCTTTGGGATAACGACCAATACCTCTGCCTGGTCGGCGCACTCGACCGTAATGCGGGCGACTGCCTGTTCGCCTATATGCCGTACGCCTATATCGAGCAGAACTCCTCCCTTAACCTGGTTTTCCTTCTGATCGCGGGCGGCTGCGCGCTGCTGATCTGTCTGGTCTGCGGCTTTTTCATCTCCCGCCAGTTCACCCGCCCGTTGATCGCCATGGCCGGCGTGGCCGACCGGATGAGCGAGCTGGATTTTTCCACCCAGTATCAGGGCGGCGAGCGCGACGAGATCGGCCAGCTCGGCCAGTCGCTCAACCGCTTGTCCGCTTACCTGGAGCAGACGATCCGCGAGCTGCAGGAGTCCAACGACCAGCTTGCTCTGGAAATCAAGGAAAAAGAACGCGTGGACAACATGCGCCGTGAATTTATCGTCAATGTTTCGCATGAGCTGAAAACGCCGATCGCGCTGATACAGGGCTATGCGGAGGGTCTGACCGCCGGCGTGGCCGACGATCCGGAGGACCGGAAATTTTACTGCGACACAATCGCGGACGAGGCCGACCGCATGAACAAGCTGGTCATGCAGCTTTTGAACCTCTCCAAGCTCGAGTTGGGCGCGGAGCAGACCTATTACGAGGATATCGACCTATACGCCCTCTGTCGGAACGCGGTCGAAAAGACCGCCGTTTTGTGTGCAAGCCGTGGCCTGGCCGTCCGGTATGCGGATACGCACGTCACCATCCGCACGGACGGCGACCTGCTTGAGCAGGTGCTTATGAACTATCTGTCCAACGCGATCCGTTACACGGCGGATGGCGGCCGCATCGAGATCACCGCCGCCTATACCGAAAATGGGATGCGGCTGGCCATATTCAACGAGGGCGACGGGCTGCCGGAGGATGAGCTGCCGAAGATCTGGGAAAAATTTTACCGCACCGACCGCGCGCGCACGCGCGAGGCCGGCGGCACAGGCATCGGCCTGTCCCTGGTGCGCGCGATCGCGGACACGCTGCACGGCAGTTGCGGCGCGGAAAACGTGGAGGGTGGCATTTCCTTCTGGTTTGAGCTTCCCTATTTTCCGGAGCGGGATGCGCCCGCGTAAATTGTCGACGTTTTTTCTTTACACACTCTTGACAACCCTTTCAAATCATGGTATAGTTAATAGGCTCCTTAAAGCAAGGGGCTTATATCGCGGGGTAGAGCAGTTGGTAGCTCGTCGGGCTCATAACCCGGAGGTCGTTGGTTCAAGTCCAGCCCCCGCAACCATTAAAAAGCACTGATTCGACAAGAATCAGTGCTTTTTCTTTACTTTTTCGAGGTTTACACTTGTTCTTTGCTCCCGCTCGCCCTGTATCTGTTCTTTGTTTGTTCTTTATGCAGGCAAACCCAAAGGCCGATATACAACCGTAATTGGTGTATATCGGCCTTATTTTTTTACTTTTGTGCCAAGCGGGTGCAGCAGGTCTTGCAGGGTTTCCGCTGCCGCTGCATCGGCTGACTGTATCGCATGGGCGTAAATTTTGCCCGTCGTTGTCACGCTGGCATGACCGAGCCGCGCCGCAACGGTCTGCAAATTCGTCCCTGCCGCGATCAGCAGAGTAGCGTTTGTATGCCGCAGCGAGTGCAGCGAAATATCAGGCAGGTTATTTTCCCTGATGAAGCGCGCAAACCAGCCCGAAATTGTGTCGGGGTGTATCAGCGCGCCATTCCACGCGGTGAACACGCGCCCGCTCGCCTGCCACTGGTCGCCAAGCTGCAACGCCTGCTGCCGCTGCCATGCACGGAAGCCGCGCAAAGCCTGTATCGCGTCGGCGGGTACTTTGATACTGCGCCGCGAAGTGGCGTTTTTCGTTTCGTCCTCAAAGATGCCCTTATCAGCCAGATACAGCGACGAACGTCGAATATGGATAACCAACTTTTCAAAGTCAATATCTTCCCATGTCAGGCCGCACAACTCGCCGCGCCGCATACCCGTATAGAGCAGCAGCTTTATCATGGTGCGGTTCTGTATATCTGCACTTTCAAGTGCTTCCATCAAGCGGGCTGCCTGTTCCTCATCCAAATACCGCGCTTCCTTATGCTCCACGCGCGGCGGCTTGACGCGGTCGCAGGGATTGGAAAACAGCACTTGCCATTCGACCGCCGTTTGCAGGATAACAGAAATAAGCCTGTGATGATGCAGAATGGTCTTTGCCGACAAGCCCTTGTCATTCCCCACCGGCTCAAACAGCGCGCTTACAGGCTCGCCCAACGCGTCAGAAATGCGCCTCGCGCTTTCGGCTGATACATTCTTGCCCTGCGTGATGCTGGCAAGCACCGCGAGCGACACACCCGTTTGCTCGGCAAATGCGGTTTTCGTGATCGAGCGGGCGCGCAGCATTTGCCACAAATCGCCCTTGAAATGCTGTTTTCCGTCCTCCCTTATCCCCGCTTCTTCCAGATTGGAATAAAACTGCATCAGGTGGTGCGGCTGCAAGCGGTCAAGCCGAATATGCCCGATGGCTGCATTGATACGCGGCAGCATGGCTTTATAGCGGTCAAACGTAGTGGGGCGCACCTGCTTTGCGGCATAGTCCCGCAGCCATATTTCCGCGAAATCCGCAAAGCGCACATTGCCTTGCAGCACTTGCCCCGTGCGGCATTTTTCCTCGAAAAGCACGGCCTGCCGCTGGGCTTCTTTTTCGGCCTGTGCGTCGGTCATGTCCGGCTGGGGCTTCCTAATAATCTGCCTGCCGGTCATGTCATAGCCGCAGGAAACGCGGATAGAATACGACTTGCCGCGTCGGGTTACGGTTGCCATGTGGTGCACCTCCTTTCGAGCGGGTGTGTGTTCAAATTGAATACCGTTAGGCTTGAATTATAAACACGGTCAATTTTGACAGTGTTAATCGTTCTCTTTTTCGCTGATTAGTTTAGCTCTATTAGCCAGTTCAGCCCTCATCTTCTCCACGGTCACTTTTGACTTAATAACGCGCTCTTTTTTAATATCATCGACTGTTTTCTCAATTATTGAGTCTATTTTTGCATCATACTCAAAAATTGCATCTGTATATTGATCGTCCCGAGAAGACCATATTTCATACGCATCAAAAATTTCAGCAAAAAAGTTTTGAAGCGCACTACTTTTTATTTCAATGCGATCTACTGCATTATCAACTTTGCCTATCATCTTATATTCAAGCATTTCAACGCATGCGCGCAACTCGTTTTCAAGCGGGTCTTCTCCAAACAGTAAATAATCTACTGATACACACAACACCTGAGATAATTTCATAATATTACTGATATTTGGCTCAAGGTCTCCGCGATCATATTTCGCCATAGTGCTTTTTGTCACCCCGATAGCTTTCGCAAGCTCCTCCTGTGTAAAACCTTGCTCAATGCGCGCAGCGCGTAATCTTTCATGAAATGATTTCATAATCCCACCGCCTTTTTATAATTGTATCTGCACTTCGAGTGTAAGTCAACAAGCAACGCCACAAAAGGTGTATAAAACAGACACAAGAATTTTGTATGATGTGTCTATTGTGGACACACACAAAATATTGTATTGTATTATCATCAAGTGTCCATTTTAGATACAAAGAGGTGATACAATGAAATTAGCTGAATTGCGCGGTTCAATGACACAAGAGGAATTGGCAAAAAAACTTAATGTAAGTTGTTCCTCATTGGGAAAGTACGAACGCGGCGAGCGCACGCCCCGCGACAACGTAAAAAAGCGCATTGCCGCTTATTTTGGCAAGACCGTGCAGGAAATCTTCTACGACGATTAAGGAGGAAACCCCATGAACGAACAGCAGACCAAGCAAACCCTGCCCCGTATGCGCACCCTTGCAAAGGCCATTGAGGAAATCAAGGCCGAAGACCCTAACACCGCCCTGACGCAAAATCAGCTTCGCGTGCTTGTGAAGTCGGGCGCAATCCCCAGTGTACACGCAGGGCGGCACACCCTGATTAACCTTGATTTGCTCATTGCCTACTTGGCAAGCGACTCTTACCAGAACGGCGAAGCGGCGCAGCCTGCGCCCGAATATGGCAAGCTGCGCCGCATTGACGAATGAAAAAGACCTTTTCAGCAGCTTTGGACGGCACTGAAAAGGTCAGATAACATATACACCCGCGAGCGGGCTTGTTTATATATAGTATACCGCACCCGCTCGCCCTTGTCAAACGGAAAGGACGATAACAAATGCACACCGAAACACACGAAGCCACAATCCGCGCTTGGTTCTCCACCGAAACCATGCCCGCAGCATGGAAAGCCGCCGAGCCTGCGGCCTGCGTAGAATTGGCGCAGCTCCTGCGCGATAAGGTGCTGAAAGCCTATCAAATGGGGCTGCTGGACGGTGCAGCGCGCCGTGATGATATGCATTATAAGACGATCTTTGACGCTGATAACGCATTAGGCGATTGCCTGCGCTACCTGTTGGAAGCAAAGTATGTTGCGCAAACAATCTTATATGAATTTACGCCCTTGTGGCATGGCGACAATTTAGACGCGCGCAAAGGCGATGAGTTTATAAGAAAAATGGGTGTTGCCAGCGGCATTGTAGTAGAAAAGACCGCCGACGCACTGAACGCTTTGAGCGAAGCGCAAAATGCAATAGACCCAAAGCGCGCCACTGAACCAACCAGCGCGGCATAACAAATACATATCTGCACGATGTGCGGGGCGTTTGCCCCGCACATCGCCGTTTAAGGGGCATTGCACATAGCGTGTGTGCAATGCGATACAGCGAAATATATCTTTTATGGAGTGTAACGAATGAAGAAAAGAAAACGCGTTGTCCGAGCGGGCAACCTTGTTTGGGCGACGATCTGCACGCCGCCCGCGCCGAACGACCCCGAACACGTCCGCGCCGCGAAATCCCGCGCAACCACCGCCGCGCGCAAGGCTCTTAACCTGAAAGCCGCCTGCCGCCGCCTTGAAATGCTGCTTGCTGCCAGCTTTGCACCAAGCGATTTTCACCTGATACTTACCTACCGTCCCAACGATCTGCCCGCTACACGCAAGGAAGCATTAAAGCGTCTACGCAAATTCCTTGCGCAGCTGCGCGCCTACCGCAAGGCGCGCAGCCTACCGCTGAAATATGTGTACGCCACAGAGGGCTTGCACGGTGACAAGCGTTTCCATCATCACCTTGTAATCAACGCCACAGCGGGTGACTATGACCTGATACGCAGCCTTTGGGTGTGGGGCGATCAGATAGACTTGGAACGCATTGCAGACCGCGATTATTACGGGCTGGCTCGCTATCTCACCAAAGAAGCCGCCGAGGGCAAGCCCAACGGCGCGCAAAGCTGGACACCCTCGCGCGGCCTGCAAAAGCCAACGGTTGAAACAAGCTGGGTGGACGGCGACGAAACCTTGACCGCGCCCGCTGGCTGCTATGTAATCGAGCGGGACGAACGGCAAAACGAGTTTGCGGGGTACTCCTATATCAAATACCGCATAGCGCGGCCACAGCCGCGCCAGACGCGTCCGCGCCGCACCAAGGCCAGCTTGCCCATACCGCCGACACTGTACGAAATTGACGCGCCTATGCGCCCGCACGTGCGGCGGTAAGCCGCACCCGCTCGGAAACCTGTACAACTCAATAGCAAAACCTTTCAGGCTTGAAGCCATGTATAACTGTAGAGTGGCGCATAGAGAAAATACCCCGCGCGCCTTGTAATCTGCCGGGCGGTCGGGTATTCTGGAAACAGAACAGGAGAGCCAACGCGCGCGACCGCGTGCAGTGTGTGCAGAGCACTCCCCCCATTCGCCGCAACTGTCCGCCTGCCCCAAGACCGCACCCCAGACAGGAATTTTACTGCGGCACTTTCGCAAGCGGGGTGTGGTTCATGCAAGCGCACGTTACGCCGCCCGTTCGGCTCCCCTGACCGCCGCTTTATATCGCCCTGCAAACCCTGCAAAAGCCGCTATAAACGCCGCTTTTCTCCCCTTGGAAACCGCGACAAAAAAACAAACGCTTGGGTGCAAGCGCCCGCCTGCCCGCCTGTGCGCTATGCCTGCGCCCGTTATGCTCCTCCCCCCGCCCTGAAAAAGTTTCGGGGCATCGGGTGTAAGACCGCACAGCCCCATGCACGCAAGATTTTTTCCCTATGCCAAGAAAATTTACGAGGTGACACCATGAAAACCAAAAGCGCAGCCGTCATAGCTACCGAACACCGCTGGAACACCTACCAGTCGCGGAAGCATCTTGCGGCCAAAATCGCCGCCAGCTTTTCCCCTGACAGCCGTTTATACACCCTCCCGCTCGACCTGCACCGATTTAACCTGTCTGCCGATCTGCTGCACTGGCACTGGAAGCAGGCGTTTATACGCCCTCTGCGCGGGCAGCTCGCCATGCACGCGCAGCCTTTACCCCTGCGCTATATCTATGCTTTCGATATGCGCACGCCGGACGCGACCAAGGTCTATTTGCTCACCGATGCACCCGACGAAGAAGTGCAGGTGGCATTTTCCTGCTTCTGGCTGCACGGCGACAATCCCCATGCTGAACGCTTGGCCGATATAGGCGCGCAATACATCGCGGAGTTGATGACAGTGCAGGCGCACGGCATCGAGGGCAAGCGGGCGAAAAAAATGTACACATCTTCCCGCGCGCTTTGTGCTGCCGGATAAGCCCGCCGCACGGTGTTCCATTTGAATACACGCCCGCTCGCCTGCCGCTTCACCCTGTCCCCATTTGGGGGACACCATTTCACCAGACGGTGAAGCGCCTACCTATGGAAATTTTCTTCTATAGGGCAAGCGTGCTATTACTCATGCCAATTCCCGAAATGCATTTCCGGCTTTTCCGAAATGCCCCACATAAGGAGTACGCTACAATGAAACGAAAACGCATCATAAAACCCAAACACCGACCCACACGCGCAGCAATCCCTTGCCCTGTCTGCGGTGTGACGCTATTCTATCTATATGCAGACAGCATTTGTAAACGCATCGGCTTTATCTGCCCTGTCTGCGGGCATGACGGCGATATAAGCGTAAGCATCAGAGAACAAGGGGCATAACCATGAAAATCAAAAGCACAGCGGACGGCAGCACATGGTTTTACTGCCCGATCTGCGGAAGAAAACTATTCAAAGTGATACGTCACACGCAATGCCGCGATTTTCCCGCGTGGTGTCGCGGCTGCAAGCGGGAAATCCTCGTCAATATCGACGGGCAAACCATCTTTGCCGCCGCATCCGCACAAGCGGGTGTTTCCTGATACGCCCTTTCATGGCGGCTGTATGCCTTTTCCATTGCATACCCGCTTGAATATAGGGAATCCCGCACGCGCAGCCGTGCGGGAACAGCAAAAGCCCCCGCACAACGTGCAGGGGCTTTGCTTGCAGTTTCGACGTTTTTCTGCTATACTACGGGTACGGTGCTGCCGCGCCAGCGGTAGGCGGTTAAGTCTTGCCCCTGAAAGGGGGCGCTGCTATGGAATATCTCATAATGCTTGTAGTGATACTTGTACTTATCGAGCGTATTTTAAGCAATAAACAGAAGTAACCGCCTCACTCCCAATGTTGCGGTTACTTCCAACCCAATATTCGGGGCTAACCGTCTACCGGCAGCACCCTTTTCTATGTTTAGTATACCGCCCGCAAGCGGGTTTGTCAATCCCTCGCACACGCGGCCATGCATCCATTACTTTCGCAGAAAAACGCGCGAAAGTCAACAATCCCTCGCATGCGCAGCCGTGCGGGGGATTGTTGGTATTATGCCGCATCAATATACCGCTTCAAAGCGTCACGCGTGATAATATACTTGCCCGCGATCTTCTTCCCTCGCAGCTTGCCAGTGCTGAACAGCCGCCGCACGGTTCGGGCGGTCAATCCCAATTCCCGCGCAACGTCAGCTACGGTCAAAAAGTCCTTTTCGCTCATACGCCCGCGCTCCTTTCGTATTCCCGCACTTTTCGGTAAAAGGTGGCTTTGCTAAGCTGTAACTGCTCCACAGCGGCCACAGCCGTTATTTCGCCTGCTTTCCATGCCTGATATACTTTCGGGAAGTCTGCCCGCACAATCGGCTTGCGCCCTTTATACTTGCCCTGTTCCTTGGCAATGGCGATCCCCTCGGCCTGCCGCGCGTGTATCTTCTGCCGCTCCTTTTCGGCCATATAGGCCAGCAGTTCAAAAACGATATTGGTAATAAGCTGCTTTTCAAGGTCGGTCTTATTGGCTGTATTCAGCAGCGGGGTATCGGTTACGATAATACTTGCCCCGATCTGCTGCAATTCCTGCCACTCCCGCTTGATTTGCTCCATGTTGCGCCCCATGCGGTCAAGTTCTTTGATAATGACAACATCACCAGCGCGAAGCGTCGCTTTCATGGCCTGATATTGTGGCCGCTGGAAGTCCCGCCCGCTCGCCTTATCTTCATAGGCGCGATCTATTACAATACCGTTTGCCGCAGCATATTCCGCGATTGCAATATGTTGCCGTTCGGGGTTTTGGTCATTTGTGCTGACGCGCGTATATTCAAAAGTCATGGTCTGCGCCCTCTCTCTGACGTGTGCTGTCTATATGCCTTTTCCATGCTTTAAGTATACACTATATATGCTTTTGTGTCAATAGGGTATATATTATTTTTAATACGTTTCATAAATCATTTTAAAATCCGTGTGAGACGCTTTTGAGGGCTTTTTAAGTGTATCAATAGGGTATACTCTATTGACCCATCCAAAGAAGCCGTTTACAAGCTCCACGCAATTTATTATACTATATTTGAGAATATAGAATTTATTTACATAAATAAAGGGGATAGCGCTATGTCTGCACCTAAGGTTTTTGTAAGCTCTACATGCTACGATCTCAAGCAAGTCCGACAAGATATAGAAAGCTTCATTTTATCATACGGCTATACGCCTATTTTAAGCGAACGACACGGTGTCACATATAATGTCACAAGCACCTTAGAAAATGATTGCTATAATGAACTATCCCAATGCGAAATCATTGTTGGTGTAGTCGGTGGTAGATACGGTGCTGAATCGTCCGATCAAAGTGGTAACTCAATCACTATGAACGAAATGAAACACGCTATAACTTTAAACAAGCAAATATATATTTTTATTGAGCGAAATGTATATACAGAGTATGCCACATACTGCTCTAATAAAAATTTAGACGGATTCTCCCCCGCATTTGTTGATGATGTTCGTATTTTTGAATTCATCGAACAAATTAAAAGCAGCCGAAATATAATTATCAATGATTTTTTAACTGCTTCCAACATAGTAGAATGCTTGCGAATACAATGGGCAGGATTATTCCAAACATTTCTTTACAATAAGGAGCAGCAACGACAAAGCGAGGGGCTAATGACCATTAAATCCCTTACAGACGAATTAAGGGAAGTCATTAGCACGATCAACTCCTGTTCCGACACTCTTCTGAATACCTCTAATTCACTTTATTATAATATTGAAACTACAAGATTGTCAGTAAATCCAATACTTATCCACATCTCGAATATTTTACTAAATCTTAATCGTGAACCCACACAATTCAACAACAACTCCGTAATATTCTTTAAAACGAAAAATGAACTGCTCGATTTATTAGAATTTGTTTTTGGATTTGAGGAATCACTTGAGAACAGCAATATGTTTTGTTTGGGTAGCAAGCAACTGTTTATTGATCTTGATTTCATGTTCACTTCTAAAGACACTCTCAAATTTATTTCACAAAACGCGATACAACAATATGAAAAAGATAATCAGCACCCCTTTATTTCGATAGAAGATACTGCTTTCGAACTGCCCAGCAACTTCGACGATAGCGATGTTCCGTTTTAAATGTCTGTTCTTCTTTTGTTCTTCCCCCTCAAAAAAGAACAAATCGCTGCCGCTCGAAAACACACTATATAGATTATTCTGCATTACAGAAATCTATATATAGTGTTTTTCTTCTTTCTGCGCCTTTGCTTCATCGCTCATAACCCGGAGGTCGTTGGTTCAAGTCCAGCCCCCGCAACCATAAAAGACCTGATTTCATTTGAAATCAGGTCTTTCTTTTTTGTCTGGAGGATACCGGCGCTGTCTCCTTCCCCATCGTAACGAAAAAACAGCAGAGGCGGCGCCCGTTCCGGCATGCCACCTCTGCTCTTATTTTTCCGCTGTTATTTCACCGTGAGCACGTTCTCCCCGGGCTTTACCGCGCCGGTTTTGCACAGCTCAAACGACGAGTATTGATCCGAATTCGTGACCACTACCGGCGTTACCGTGCGATAGCCCGCGTCCAGGATGGCCTTTTCGTCGAAGCTGCCAATCAGGTCGCCTTTCTTGAGCGTGTCGCCCTCCTTGACTTGGATGGTAAAGGGCGCGCCACCCAGCTGCACGGTGTCGATGCCCAGATGGATAAGCAGCTCGCAGCCCTCCGGCATCACCAGACCGATGGCGTGCTTGGTGCCGAACACGGTCGCCACCTCGCAGTCGGCCGGCGCGTAAACCTGGTTGCCCGACGGTTCGACCGCGAAGCCGTCGCCCACCATCTTTTCGGAGAACACACCGTCCGCGACGTCCTCGAGCGGGATCACCTTGCCCGCGAGCGGGGACGCGATAACGATGGGTTGACCGGCCGCAGGATCGGAAGAAGCCGTTTCTGGAGCCGCTGAAGGTGCTGCGGGCTCCGGCGCGGCCTGGTCGCTCACCGGAGAGGCCAGGAAGGCTTCCAGATCGGACTTGATGTTGGATACGCGCGGGCCGTAGACCACCTGTACGCCCTGGCCCTTGCAGATGACGCCCGAAGCGCCGGTTTCCTTCAGAAGCTGCTGGTCGACCTTGGACGCATCGTGTACCGTGCAGCGCAGGCGGGTGATACAGCAGTCCACATCCGAAATGTTAGCCTTGCCGCCCAGACCCACCATGATCTGGCGCGAGAGCGAATCCTCGCGGCCGCCTTGCGCAGCCGCCTCGCCCTCCTTGCGGGCGTTGACATCCTTGCGGGTGTACAGCTTGATTTCGCTGTCGTCGCGGCCCGGGGTCTTATAGTCGAATTTCTTAATCATGAACGAGAACACCAGGTAGTAGACGATGAAGTAGATAACACCCACCACTGGAATCCACAGCCAGCTCGTTTTGGCGTTACCCTGCATCACGCCGAACAGCGTCAGGTCGATCAGTCCGCCCGAGAAAGTCAGGCCTACACCGACGTTCAGGATGTGCATAATCATATAAGACGCGCCCGCAAACACACAGTGTACCACATACATCACCGGCGCGACGAACAGGAAGGTGAACTCGAGCGGCTCGGTGATACCGGTGAGCATGGAGGTCAGCGCCGCGGAGAGCAGCAGGCCGCCGACCGCCTTGCGGTTTTCCGGCTTGGCGCAGCGATACAGCGCGAGCGCCGCGCCCGGCAAGCCGAAGATCATCAGCGGGAACTTACCGGCCATAAAGCGGGTCGCCTCGACCGAGAAATGCTTGATGTCCGGAGTGGCCAGCTCGGCGAAGAAGATGTTCTGCGCGCCCTCCACCAGCGCGCCGCCCACCATGGCCGTGCCTCCGAGCGCGGTCTGCCAGAACGGAATATAGAACACATGGTGCAGACCGAACGGGATGAGCGCGCGCTCAATAAAGCCGTACAGCCAGGTGCCGCCATAGCCGGACGCGAGGACAAAGCCGCCGAGCGCGTTGATGCCGCTCTGAATCACCGGCCAGATATAATACATTGCGATGCCCACCACCAGGTAGACCGCCGCTGAGATAATCGGCACGAAGCGCGTGCCGCTGAAAAAGCTGAGCACCTGCGGAAGCTGAATCTTGTAAAAGCGGTTGTGCAGCGCCGCCGTACCCAAGCCGACGATAATACCGCCGAACACACCCATTTGCAGCGAATTGATGCCCAGCACGCTCGCGGTCGCGCCGGACAGGTCGGGCGCGCCGAAGTCACCAATCATCGCACCGATGGTCGCGTGCATAACGAAGAACGCGATGACCGCCGACAGGGCGGAGACCTCCTTCTCCTGCTTGGCCATGCCGATGGCGACGCCAATGGCAAAGATCAACGGCAGGTTATCGAACACGACCGAACCGGCTGCGTTGAGTACCTGCAAAATCGCGTTGATGAACGTGCCAGGCCCCATCAGCCCCATCAGGCCATAGGTTTCCAGCATGGTTTCATTGGTAAACGACCCGCCTACGCCCAGGAACAGGCCGGCTACCGGCAGGATCGCGATCGGCAGCATGAACGAACGGCCGACACGCTGCAGCACGCCAAAAATCTTATCTTTCATATACCTTACTCCTCTTTATCAGATATACCCATATTCATGGCAAGGCGGTGCAAATGGATGGTCAGGAAGGTCATCTCCTCCGGCGGCAGCCGGATGGAGAACGCCTGCGCCAAATCATCTCGGATGCGCTCGGCGCACTGGTAGTCATACCGGTAGCGCCGGACGATCATGGACTGGAACTCGGAATCATTATCTTGTGCATACTGGCCCTGTGTAATGCGCTGTCCCAGAAATTTGAGGTGGGTGATGAACCGCCCGTAATCCAGGGATTGGTCGTCCAGCGCAACGCCATAATACGCCTGCACCTCTGCGACAATGCGGCTGATGAGCTCGGTGATGCGGACCATGTCGGCCATACGCCCGTCGATCTCCGCGTTGACGATATGAAGCGCGATGAATCCTGCCTCATCCTTGGAAAGGCGGTAACCGAGCCGCCGCTCGATGATATCGAGCGCTTGAATCCCCATGGCGAACTCGGTGGGGTAGAAGTTTGTGATCTCCCACAGCAGTTGATTGGAATACGCCGTGCCGGTGCGCAGGCGCTCCACCGCAAAGCAGATGTGATCGGTCAGGGTGATATAAATATTTTCGCTCAGCCGCCGTCCAGTCATCCTTTTCGCTTCCTCTATGATCTCCGTGCTGACATCCAGAAATTCCGCCGGCACGTCGCCGAGCAGCTCCATCAGGCGGGAGGATTTCTCCGGATCGCGCAGGTCGTAGATCTTCTCCACCTTACACGCGGGTACAAGGTCGCCCGACTGCTTTTTGAAGCCGATCCCCAAGCCGCGCAGGATAACCTCGCGTCCATCAGGGTCAATGATACATACAAAATTGTTGCCAATGACGCGGCTGATCCGGTAGGCCTCCTGCCCGCCCAGCTCCGCCGAGGTCATAGCGTCTCCCGAAAGAACGCCTGAAGTTGCTGCGCCGCAGCCTCCTCGTCCGGTCCCTCCACGGTAACGGTGACCACGCTGCCATGCCGGATGCCCATTCCCATCACGCTCATCAGGCGGGTAGCCTCGGTCTGCTTCCCGTTATACTCCACCATGACCTTGCTCTGGAACGCCTTCGCGGTCTTAACCAGCTGTCCTGCCGAACGAGCGTGGATACCAATGGGATCGGTGATCTCATACTGAAATGTTTTCATAGTGCAACTCCCCTTCATCTTCTGAATCTGAACCGTGCTGTTAAAACAAAAAAGACCAAACGCCCGAATACGGATAATATTTCCCGTTCGGTTGTTTGGTCTTGCCTGCCATACCAGTCACAAGCCTGTATGATTTTCTGATGGAAGCATACTATAACTGCGGCGCTTTTGTCAATAGCTTTGCTCGGAAAGCCGGTAAAACTGTAAGTTTGTCCAACCAGAAGCGTGTCGTTTTGTTCACAATACCAATATTATGTTGCATGTACTTCCACAAAGGTTATAATGTCCTCTATCATTGCAAAGGCATCCGCCCTCCGCTCCTACAGGCGTTGGCATTGGCGCCGCCGCGCGCTCACAGCTTCATGTCCCCATCCTTGACCCAGCCGAGACGGCGTACCGCCAGGTTGATCAGCGGACACAGCACCGCTGGCAGAAGGAACGATACCAGCAGCAGCCCAACCCAGTCCTGCGCCGTAACGGCGGCCTTGGTTCCGGCCGCGATATCGTTCATCCAGCCGGTATAAACCCCGATCTGGCCGACCAATCCACACGTCCCCATGCCCGAGGAAACCGGCGTACCATTCATCTGCAAACCAAATACACAGGTCGCAATCGGTCCGGTGATGGCCGAGGTCAGGATAGGCGCGATCCAGATGCGCGGGTTCTTGACAATGTTGCCCATCTGAAGCATGGAGGTGCCGATCCCCTGAGACACCAGCCCGCCCCAGCGGTTCTCCTTGAACGACATGACCGCAAAGCCGACCATCTGCGCGCAGCAGCCCGCCACCGCCGCGCCGCCCGCCAGACCGGTCAGACCGAGCGCCGCGCAGATCGCGGCGGAGGAAATGGGCAGCGTCAGCGCCACGCCCACCAGCACGGACACCGCAATCCCCATCAGGAACGGCTGCAGATTGGTTGCCCACATAATCAGGCTGCCGACCTGCATCGCCGCCGCTCCCAGCGCGGGCGCCCACCAGGCGGACAGCGCAATGCCCGCGCCGATCGTGACCAGCGGGGTGACCAGGATGTCCACCTTGGTCTCACCCGCGACCGCCTTGCCCAGCTCGGCGGCGATGACCGCCACAAACAGCACGGCGAGCGGCCCGCCCGCGCCGCCCAGCGCGTTGGACGCAAAGCCGACCGTAATCAGCGAAAACAGCACGAGCGGCGGGCAGCGCAGCGCATAGCCGATCGCCACCGCCATCGCCGGCCCGCTCATCGCGGAGGCCAGGCCGCCCACTGTGTAGGATACGTCGCTCACCGTCGCGACCGGCATGGTCAGAAACGGGATGCCGAACTGTGCACCTACCGTATCGATGATTGTCCCAATCAGCAGCGAGCAGAACAGCCCCTGCGCCATTGCCCCCAGCGCGTCGATCCCGTACCGCCGAACCGAGATTACAATGTCCTTGCGTTTGAGAAACGCCTTTACCTTTTCCGTAGTTATCCCCTCCCAACACAGCCGCACGGCGGCTACACTGCTGCTATTATAGCACACCTGACGGCGGCGCGGCGCTGTTTTTGTATTTTTTTGCGGCACCGTGTTCCTCCGCGCAAAAAAGCGACACGCAGGGCCGACTGCCTGCGTGCCGCCGTATTGGGTCAGTCTGAGACTTTAATCAGGGTCTTGATGACTTCCTGCGCATGGGTGATCGTATACTGGAAAGCCTCGTCCGCCTGCTCAAACGGGAATTCCTTCGGCTCGATCGCCTTGAGGTCGATATAGCCCTTTTCGACCGCCTCGATTGCGAGTGGATAAATATTACGGTAGCGGAACACCGTGCGGATCTCCACTTCCTTGCGGGATATCTCCAAAAAATTATAGCTGACATCCTGTGCAATGTTGCCCACCACAACGATCACGCCGCCGCTTTTGACATACCGGCCGGTCTGCGACATTGTCACCGGCGAGCCCGCCGTTTCAAAGACCACGTCGCAGCCCTTGCCGCCCGTCGCCTGCAATACGGCCTCGGTCACATCCACCTCTTTGGGGTTGGCCGTGACCGTCGCGCCCAGACGCTTCGCGCTCTCCAGCCGGTGCCCCACCAAGTCGGACACGATGATCTCGGTCGCGCCCATGGCCTTGCAGGCCAGCAGCGTCATAATGCCGATGGTACCCGAGCCCAGGATGCAGACGCTCTTCCCCAGCCCAACGCCGCCGCGCCTGGCCGCATGCATGCCGACCGCGAGCGGCTCCAGCATGGCGCCCTCCTGCATGGTCATATCGTCCGGCAGCTTGAAGCACATTTTGGCCGGAAAGGCCATGAACTTACGCAGCGCGCCGTCATACGGCGGCGCCGCGAGGAAATGCACATCCGGACAGAGGTTGTATTTTCCTGTCAGGCAAAGCTCGCACTTGCCACAGGGTACGCCCGGCTCGAGCGCCACACGATCGCCGGGCTGCAGAGCAGTCACATCCGCGCCGCATTCGGTCACATATCCCGACACCTCATGCCCCAGGATAAACGGCAGCGGCGCCACCTTTTTCCCGATGCGGCCCTCCTTGTAAAAATGCGCGTCCGAACCGCAGATGCCGCAGTACTCCATCCGGACGACTACCTCGTCCGCGCCCGCCGCCGGCATTGGGCAGTCGGCCAGCTCAATGCGGCCCACCGCGGTCATATGCGCTTTTCTGTTTTTCAATGCCGTTCCCTCACTTTCGCGCGATCGCCTTTTTCGCCTTTTCGCAGATCGCCTGCGCCGTCAGGCCGAAACGCTCCTGTAGGTAATCCACCGGACCGACTTCGCCGAACTCGTCCTGCACGCCGACCTTTTCCAGCGGCGCCCAGCAGGCCGATGCAAGCACATCCGCGACCGCGCTCCCCAGGCCGTTGATGACGTTGTGGTTTTCCGCAGTCACGACCGCGCCGGTCTCCTGCGCCGCACGGATGACTGCCGTCTCGTCCAGCGGCTTGACGCAAAACATATCCAGCACGCGCGCCTGTATCCCCTCTTTTTCCAGCAGCTCGGCCGCTTTGAGCGCCTCGGCCACACAGAAGCCCATGGCGATGATCGTCACGTCCTTGCCATCGCGCAGCAGGTTGGCTTTGCCAACCTCGAACGTCGTACCCGCCTCGTAAATCGCGGGCGCGGTCTTGCGGTGCAGGCGGATATACCAGACGCCGTACTCCTCCTTTGCCATGCGCACGATCTCGCGTACCGCGACCGCGTCCGCAGGCTCCACGACCGTGATCTCCGGAATGCTGCGCATGATCGCGATGTCCTCAAACGGCATGTGGGTGCCGCCGTTGAGCGCGGTCGTGATGCCGGGGTCGGAGCCGACGATCTTGACATTCTGCTTGGCATAGGCACAGGAGACAAAGATCTGGTCGCAGGCGCGGCGCGCCGCAAAGGGCGCGAACGTATGGGTAAACGGGATCTGTCCGGTCGCGGACAGGCCCGCCGCCACGCCGAGCATGTTGGCCTCCTGTACGCCGCAGTCAAACGTATTTTCCGGAAACGCGGCCGCAAACGGCTTGGTCGCGGAGGCGTTCATCAGGTCCGCATCCAGAACGCAGACGCGCTCGTCCTCCGCCGCCAGCTCCATCAGAGTGCTACAGTACACCTTACGCAGCTCGGTATCGCCGTGCTTGTGAAAATCAGCTACTATTACGCCCATGGCTCTCCCCTCCTTTACAGCGCCGCGAGCTGGCTGTCCAGCTCGGCCATGGCCTGATCCATCTGCTCCCTGGTAACCGGCATGTTGTGCGAGCCGACCTTGCCCTCGGCCAGCGAAACGCCCTTGCCCTTGACCGTGTTCAGCACGATCATGGAGGGCCGCTCGCCCTGCTGCTTGGCCTTATGGATGGCCTCGCTGATCTGCTCTACGTCGTGTCCGTCCACGCTCTGCGCGTACCAGCCGAACGCCTCGTATTTGCCCGCCAGATCGCCCAGCTCGCAGACCTCGCTGATCGTCCCGTCGATCTGGCACTTGTTGTAATCCGTAAACGCGATCAGGTGGGACAGCTTGTGCTGCGCCGCGAAAAGCGCGGCCTCCCATACCTGGCCCTCCTGGCTCTCGCCGTCGCCGATGATCAGGTAGGTGTAGTTATCCAACCCCTTTTTGCGGTTGCCGCAGGCGATGCCCACGGCCGAGCTGGTCCCCTGTCCCAGCGAGCCGGTCGTCATGTCGATGCCGGGCGTGCGGTTCATGTCGCAATGGCTGGGCAGGTTGGTACCCGGCTTGTTGAGCGTGAGCAACTCCTCTTTTGGGAAAAAACCCTTCAGCGCCAGCGTGGCGTATACCGCCGGCCCCGCATGCCCCTTGGAGCAAACCAGCCAGTCCCGATCCTCCTTGTGCGGGTCGGCTGGATCGATGTTCATTTCCCCGCCGTACAGCACGGCCAGCACGTCGCAGATGGACAGCGCGCCGCCCACATGCCCAACGCCCAGCGTGCCGATCGCGCGCATGGTTTCCTTTCGGATGGAAACGGCAAATTTCTGGAGGTCTTTTTTGGCCTGCATATCCATATTTTCCCCTCCTCAGTTGTGGTAGATGCCCTTTTCGATGCCCTTGACTTCCTCGCGCGCCTTGGTCAGGAACTCCTGGCGCCACGGCTCCAGGTTCTCGGTGAACGCGGTGTTCAGGAATTTATCCACAATGGCGCAGCCCGCAAAGTCCGCGGTGATCCAGCCGCCCATGGTCAGGATGTTTGCGTCGTTGATGGCGCGGCACTTTTCCGCCGCATAGGTATTCTCGCAGACCGCCGCGTAAACGCCCGGATATTTGTTCGCTACGATCGCCATGCCCATACCGGTGCCGCAGATCAGGATGCCCTTTTCATACTCCTTCCTGGAGATCTTTTCCGCGACCACGGGCGCCACCATGTAATACGGCTGGCCGTGCTCCATATCCTGCGTGCCGCAGTCCTCCACCTCATACCCAAGCTCAACCAGGTGCGCCTTAACCGCCTCCTTGAGCGGGAAGCCCGACTTATCCGAACCAATCACAATCTTTTTCATAGATATCCTCCCCTTCTTTATCACAGGATGCCTTTCAGCAGTGCATATACGGTTTGTTCATTCATTACTGCGGGCGTGAGCTGGATGATCGCCGCGCCCAAGCCGACCTTGGTGATATGCTCCAGGTTTTCCTCCCGCACGCCAAGCTGCCCCAGGCGGGTCGGCATGCCCATGGATTCCATCAGCGCCTCGACCGCGTCCGCGAGCGCGCCCGCATCCGCATAACCCAGGTAGGCGGACAGCGCCTGCAGCTTTTCCGCCGCCCCTTCCCTGCACAGGCGGATAAACGCCGGCAGGGTGATCGAGCAGGCGGTGCCGTGGCTGGCGTGGTACTCGGTGGTCAGCGGAAAGCTGAGCGCGTGGATGCCGGTCGTGCGCGTCTGGCTGAATGCCACGCCTGCGATCATGCTCGCCTTGATCATGGCGCCGCGCGCCTCGAGATCGTTCGGGTCGTCATACGCCCTCTTGATAAAGCGGAGGATGAGCTGCATCGCGCCCATCGCCAGCATATCGCACATGGGCTGGCTCTCCTTGTTCCAATACGCCTCGATCGCGTGGCAGAACGCGTCCATGCCGGTCGAAGCAGTCACGGCGGGCGGCAGCGAATAGGTCAGTTCCGGATCGATCACCGCATAATCCGCCCAGAAGCGGTCGGTAACGAGCGGCATTTTGATGCCGGCCTTTTTATTCGTGAACACGCCGACATTCGTGACCTCGCTGCCCGTACCCGCGGTCGTGGGTACGCAGATCAGCATGGTCTTGCGCTCGGAAAAGGTCTTGGTGCCGCCGCTGTAATAGTCGTAGATGCTGCCCTCATCCCGCGTCAGGCAGGCGACGATCTTGGCAACGTCCATCGAGCTGCCGCCGCCCAGACCGATCACGCAGTCCGCTTTCAGCGCGCGCGCGGCCGCGGCCGCGGCATCCACGCTTTCGCACGACGGATTCGGCTCGATATCGCTGAAATAGCCGACGGTTTTGCCGATCAGGCTTTCGCCGATCCGCTGCGCCACGCCGTTCTGGTACAGGAACGGGTCGGAAATAATCAGCACGTTTTCGCCCGCGATGTAAGACGCCATCTTTTGCGAGACCCCGTAATCAAACAGGATCTTGACCGGCATGTAATAATGAAACGCTTTTTCCATTTTGAAATTTACCCTCTTTCCTCAACAGGTTCCATGCTGCCCGTCTCGTTTTTGCGCTGCTCCAGCAGAATACCGAGCGCGCCAATCAGGATGACCGCCATGCCGCCAAGCTGCACCACGGTCAGCTTTTCCCCGAACGCGAAAAAGCAGATCAGCGACGCCACGACCGGCATGAACAGCAGAAACACCTTGACAAACCATACGGGGAACCGCCGCAGGTCGTAATAGTAAACAATGTAGACCAGCGTCTGCCCCACGCTGGCGAGCAGCAGCATCCAGCCATAATAGGGCGTGCGGATACAGTTCATGATCTCGCCCAGGCTGCCCGCCGCCGCGGATGCCGCGATAAAGCACAGCATACAGACGAAATTGTTGTAGTACGCCACCACGTTGTCGCACACGGGGTTGCGCTTGTCGTGCTGCGCGCTTTTGATTACAAACGCGTTGATCGACACAAAGAGCGCGCTAAGCAGATAGAACAGGTTGCCCAGGTTGAACAGCTCCAGATGGGCGGGGTTCAGCCCCATCGTGATGAACACGCCCAGCAGCATGACCACGATGCAGCACCACTGCTTCCAGCTCAGGCGCGTCTTGTAGATCACGGCGGAGATCACCGCCACCATCAGGATATCGCACTTGAGCAGCGCCGTACCCGTGCTGGCGCTGCCGAGCGACAGGCCCACGAACGCGGTCGCATCCAGCAGGAAGCCCAGCACGCCGATCGTCACCAGCTTAGGCCAGACAAAGCGCACCTGCAGCAGAAGCTTCAGTTCCCCGCGCAGCGCCATCAGCACGGTCAGGAACACCATGACGATTAGGCGGATGTATACGCCCATTGAAAACACGGACATGCCCGCCACCGTCTGCTGGCTCGCCACATAATAGGTACCCCAAATCACGGCAAGAAGCAGTACGGGGAAGACCGGTCTTCCTTTCATGTCGCCTCGCCCCTTACCACCATTTGATTTGGCTCGTTACATATTCGCGCAGGCGGATGAATTCCTCGCTCGCAATATCGCGCGGGCGGGGCAGTTCGATCTTCAGCTCTTCCTTGACCGTTGTCGGCTTCTGCGACAAAATCAGGCACTTGTTGGAGAGGTAGACCGCCTCCTCCACGTTGTGCGTGATGAAAATGACCGTGCTTCCGGTCGCCTGCCACAGCTTGATGACCTCGTCCTCCAGATAGTACCGCATTTTAATATCCATCTGGCCGTACGGCTCATCCATCAGCAGCAGGTCGGGGTGCAGCGCGAAGCTGCGCCCGATGACAATGCGCTGCTCGGTCGAGGTACTCAGCTCATGCGGATAGGCGTTGCGCGCCTTTTCCAGGCCGAGGATCTCCAGGATTTCATCCGTGCGCTGCTTGATCACCTTTTCCTCGACCTTTTTGGTTTCCAGCCCGAAGCGGATGTTCTGTTCAACCGTCAGCCACGGGAACGCGGACGGTTCCTGAAACACGAACGAGAGGTTGTGCTTCTGCGGGTCCGCCGGTTCGCCGTCGATCAGGATCTGCCCCTCGGTCGGCTCGATCAGCTTGACGAGTAGGTTGAGGAACGTCGTCTTGCCGCAGCCCGTCGGGCCGACAATGCAGACAAAGTCGCCCTTATTGATATCGAACGAGATATTGTCCAGCACTTTCAGGTCGCCAAAACATTTTGTCAGGTTCCTGACCTTTACCTTTACTTGATCGCTCATACGGACACCTCCCTGCGTCACAGGCTCAGATCGGTATCCGCCACGATTTCGTTGCGAAGCCGCAGGAATGCCTGATCGGTATAGTTTCTTGGTCTGGGCATTTCGGGTATGTATTCCTTCTTCACGCTGGTCGGATGGCCGCCGAGCAGGATGATCCGGTCGCCCAGATAAATGGCCTCCTCCACGTTGTTGGTGACGAAGATGACCGTGCGCTTGTTCTTCTCCCAGATCTTGAGAATCTCGTCCTCCATGGAATAACGGGTCTGCGCGTCCAGCGCGCCGAACGGTTCGTCCATCAGCATAATGTCGGACTCGCTGGCATAAGCGCGCGCGATGCCCACGCGCTGCTTCATGCCGCCGGAGAGCTGCTTGGGCAGCGCCTTTTCAAAGCCCTGCAGCCCGACCAGGTCGATATATTTCTGCGCGTTTGCCTGACGGGTGGCCTTATCCACGCCCTTGAGCTTCTGGTTCATCTCTACGTTGCCCATGACCGATTTCCATGGGAAAAGCGCGTAGCGCTGGAACACCAGACCCAAGTCGCCCATTTTGGGCCGCCCGTCCGCAAATTCCACCGTACCCGAGGTCTGCTCGTCCAACTCGGCAAGGATGTTCAGCAGAACGGTTTTGCCGCATTGCCCCGGCCCCAGAATCACGAGGAATTCGTTTTCCTTCACCGTCAGGTTGATATCCTTCAAAACCTCTACCGAGTTCTTTTTGGAAGCGAATGTTTTGGAGAGGTTTTTGATCACAATTTTGTCTCTGAGAACTGCCACGGGCAAAGCACTCCTTCCATTTTCTGCAGTATCGTGGACAGCAGGAAGCTTACCACGCCGATTGCCAGCATGCAGACGACGATCAACGCCGTGTCGCCGCTCTCCTGCCCGCGGACGATCAGGAAGCCGACGCCCTGCCGCGCCACGATCATTTCCGCCGCAACCACACACATCCAGCCGCTCGACAGCGCGGTGCGGATACCGGCCAGGATAGCGGGGATGGTGGCCGGAAACGCCACGTCAACCAAAAGCTGCTTACGGTTCGCGCCCAGAACCTTGCCCGCGCTGATCATCAGCGGATCGATCGCACGGATGCCCGCGCTGGTGTTCAGCACGATCGGCACGAACGAGCCGATGAATACGATCACCCATTTGGAAAGCTCGCCGATGCCGAACCACAGGATGATCACGGGGATCCATGCGATCGGCGGGATCGGGCGCAGCATTTCGAAAAGCGGCCCGAAAAGCGCGTTAAAGCCCTTGCTCCAGCCGATGCCGATGCCGAGCGCAACGCCCAGCACAACCGCGAAGAAGAATGCGATCAGAACGCGCTGCAGGCTGGCCCAGATATGCGCCGGCAGCGTTGCGTTAGCGATCGGGTCGGCCATGATCTGCAGGAATTTCTCCAGCGTTGCCGCCGGTGTCGGTACCATCGAGCCCTCCTGTCCGGAAAGGACCACCCAGAGGACAACGAAAATACCGATCGAGCAGACGGACAGCAGTATATTCACCCATTTGATATTTTTCATCACTTATACCTCCAGGGCGCAACCTTTTTCTCGCAGAGGCTGAGCAACCCGCTCATGATGGCGCCGGTGACGCCGATGACCGCCATGCCGACAATGATGATCTCCGGCCGGCTAAGCGAGCGGCCGATCTGGATCATATAGCCGAGGCCCTGCGTGGAGGCGAGCATTTCCGCCGCGACCAGCGTGGACCAGGAGTTTCCGAGCGATATGCGTATGCCCGTGAACACCATGTTCATGGACGAGGGGATGCATACCTTTGTGAACACCTGCCATCGCGAGGCGCCGAACGTTTTCGCCACGTTAATCAGCGTCTGGTTGGTCAGCTTGATGCCCAGGTACGAGTTAACCACGCATGGCACAAACGCTGATACAAATATGATGAATACCTTTGCGTTAAAGCCGATGCCCATGGTCAGGATAATGATCGGGATCCATGCGATCGGCGGGATCGGGCGAATGATCTCAAACAGCGGGGTGAACAGCGAATCCAGCACCTTATAGTATCCCATGAACAAGCCGAGCGGGATGCCGATGACAATCGCCAGCAGGAAGCCGCTCAAAGAAAGCTTGATGCTTGCCAGGAAATGCACCGGAATGGTCGCGCCGTCCGGCTTCTTTTCGACCATTTTGGTGAACAGGGTTTCCAGTGCTGTGGAGGGCGCGCACAGCGTGCGCTCGGATACCAAGCCGAACCGGACGCTGCATTCCCATATGCCGAAAAACAGGACCAGGCCCAGTATGCTCAACAGCACCAGCTTGAGTTTTTTGTTTTGTTTCATAATCCACCAGCCTGCCTCACTTGATGATTTACAAAAAGGAGAGGGGCGGAGAGCCCCCCTCCTTTGCCAACAAACGTGTTTGGGTTGTCAGTTCATCGTCTTGCCATGACGCTCGGCAAGCTCTCGAATGAAGGTGTCGTCGATAAAGTTGTTTTCGATCAGGTACTGCTTATCGGATTCTTCGATCGAGCCGGTCTGCACGAAGAAGTCCATCAGGTTTTCCATCGTCGTATCGACATAGCGGGTTCCCTTTTCGCCGGAGAACCATTCGATCTCGTCGTCCAGCGTGGACAGCGGGCGCTTTTCTGCGCAGCGGGTGGCGATCTCCAGGGTCTGCTCCACACCGTTGTCCAGACCGATATCCATCATGTACTGTCCGTATGCGTCCAGATCGTCCGCGTACTTCTCACAGATCTGATAATAGCAGTCCAGGAAGTCCAGAATCTCGTCATGCTTGGTCTCGATCGCTTCCTCAGAGGCGACGATAACGGTCGGCTGGTCCTCGCCGGTCGCCTTGCCGGAGGAAATGCAGACCCAGTCCTCGTTCTCCGCGTCGAAGCCCTGCGGGTCCCACAGGCAGACAATGTCAGCCTCGCCAGCCTTAAACGCCGTGTACGCTTGGGCAACGCCCATATCGATGATGCTGACGTCCTCGGTCGTCAGACCGAGCTTTTCCAGCGTTGCGACCAGAGTGAAGTGCGCCGAGGTACCGAGCGGGCAGAGGATGGTCTTGCCGCGCCAGGTATCCGCATTGCCGTAGATCTCGTCATAGCCCGCGACCTGGCCCTGAATCTGCGCGATATCGCTGTCGCTTCTCGCCCAGATCGTGACCGCTTCCGTATCCGGCGAGCCGAAACCGATCACCTTGGCGCCGTAGGCAATGCCGCCGGTGATGGACGGGGGCGAACCGTAGCAGCCAACGTCCCATTCGCCCGCGCCGAGCGCTTCGTTCTGCACATTGCCGCCCGTGAACATAATCAGTTCCACATCCAGCCCCACGTCTTCAAACTGCCCTTCCTCCAGGCCGATGTAAGCGGGGAGTGTGTGCGAATAGGGCTGGCCGCTGACCGTCAGCGAACGGCTTCCGGAATCGCCGCCCGCAGCGTCGTCTCCGCCACCGCAGGCTGTCAGAGAAACTGCCATTGAGAGTGATAATGCCAATGCGATTAACCTTTTCATAGTGTCCTCCTTCTTCCTTCTCTACATTTCGTCTCAAATTAATTAATTGAATTAACTAATTTGTATGCTCCTATTATAGCGATTCTTTCCATTTGTGTCAATTTATCAAAAGCAATATATTTGTTTTTATCTTTTTGTATATACCGCACAATATTTCTATTTAATTTTCTGATTAGCTGCTATGTTGATTTTTTTAATTATATTGATATAATAAAATTAGAACAAAAAAGGAGTTGAATTTCATGCTCACGCCCAACCCGTTCCCCCTGGACCTGGGCGGCCGCACCGCTGTTGTCACCGGTGCCGGCGGCATCATGTGCAGCCATTTCGCGGGCGCGCTCGCACAGGCGCATGCGACCGTGTGCTTGTTGGATATCAACCTGCCTGCGGCGCAGGCTGCGGCGGATGCGCTGACCGCAGCGGGGTATCGTGCATATGCCTATCGGGCCGACGTGCTGGACAAGGCGCAGCTCGAAAGCGTACACGCGCAGATTCTGGCCGCGCACGGCCCCTGCAGCATCCTGATTAACGGCGCGGGCGGCAACCATCCGGATGGAAATACGGAGGACGAATATTTTCGCCCCGAAGCGGTGGAGCCGGCGCTCAAAACCTTTTTTCAGCTTGACCTGAACGGCTTCCGCCGGGTGTTCGACCTTAACTTTATCGGCACGGTGCTTCCCACCCAGATTTTTTCCGCCGACATGACCGGCCGCAAGGATAGCTGCATCGTCAACATCTCCTCCATGAACGCCATCCGGCCGCTGACCAAGCTGCCGGCCTACAGCGCGGCCAAATCCGCCGTTTCCAACTTCACGCAATGGCTGGCCGTCTACTTCTCCAGGGCGGGCATTCGGGTCAACGCGATCGCCCCCGGTTTTTTTATCACCAACCAGAACCGCCCCAACCTGCTCCACGCAGATGGCTCGCTTACCCCGCGCGCGGAAAAGATCCTGTCCGGCATACCGGCGGGCCGGTTCGGGGATATTTCTGAATTGACGGGCGCGCTGCTCTTCCTGCTCTCCCCGCAGGCGGCGGGATATGTGAATGGGGTCGTGCTGCCCGTGGACGGCGGCTTCAGCGCCTATGCCGGCGTATAATCCCTGCCCTGCCGCATACGCGGCGTCGGAATTCTATCGATAGCTTAGGAGATTTGCTTATGCGCCCTCTTGGAATCAACATGAGTAATGTAAAACAGGTCAATCGTTCCCATGTTTTGTGGCTTTTGCTGACGGAAGGCGCAATGTCGAGGACCGACCTGGCCAGCCGGCTCCGTCTCACGACCGCCACGCTGACCTCGATCTGCGGCGACTTCATCAGCCGCGGCATCATCATCGAGGAGGGGAAAGAAGCCTCCTCTAGCCTAGGCCGCAAAAAAAGCCTGTTGTCCATCAACCAGACCTATAAATACGTTATTTCCGTCAATATCCACTACACGGGCAGCACCATTGCCATCACCAACCTGATGGGGGAGCCGCTTGCGCTCGAGCACTTTGCGATCGACCCCGCGCTTGATGTGCCGGGCGCCTTTCAGGATATTGCCAACCGGATCGTACTGCTGCTTTGGAAAACCAAGCTCAAAAACAAGGATATCCTCGGCATCGGCGTGGACATCCTTGGTCCTGTCAACCACAACGAAGGCATCGCCCTGCATCCTTTCCATGTTTTCCACGGACAGGAGGTGCCTATCCAGAAGATATTGGAGGAGCTGCTCCCGTTTCCAGTCTGTGTGGAAAGCAACGTCTGCTCGTTCCTGAACGCGGAAAACCTTTACGGCACGGCAAAATACACCGCCAATACCATGGTCGTGAAATGGGGGCCGGGCGTCGGCTCGGCGGCGTCGATCAACGGCGCGCTGTATAAGGGCGCTAATTACCAGTCCTCGGAGATCGGGCATACCTACTTTTACCGCGGCTCGACCACAGTTTGCCGCTGCGGCAAAACCGGCTGTCTGGAAACCGGTGTCCACTTAAACCAGATCACCGAAAAAATCCTCTCGCTGCAGGAAAGCTCTCCGGTTATCCGCGGCGCCCTGCTCGAATACGGCCAGCCGACTATCCATAACATCCGCAAATACCTTGCGCTGGACTGTCTGGAGCTGCGCAGCTATCTGACCACCTTGATCTATGACCTCTCCATCGGCATCAACAACGCCATCTCGGTTTTCGCGCCCAATAAGGTCATTTTGTTCGGCGAGATTTTCGAATGCCCCTTTGTGATGGAAACGTTCATCCAGCAGGTATCTAAAATCAACCCGTTTTTGTCCACGGACATTTTCGAGCAGAGTTCCCTCGCCCCCCGCAAGGAATTCATCGGCGGCGCCGCGACCGCGGTGCAGAGCTTTCTGCTGGAGCCCGGGGGCGCCTGACGCCTCCCTTCTCCGCCGCACATCCTCCTCTCTTCCAGACAGGGGACGGAAGCATCCGCTTCCGTCCCCTGTCGCTTTCGCCAAAAAAGGGCCTGCTTGTACGAAGCAGGCCCTTTCCGGCTTGTATTTATTTTTTCTGCAGCTTACGCTTTTGGGTATACTCCGCCACCGCGGTATACAGCACATCGGTCGAGGAATTGATCGCGGTTTCACAGGAATCCTGGATCACGCCGACGATAAAACCGACGCCCACTACCTGCATCGCGATATCGTTTGGAATGCCGAACAGGCTGCAGGCCAGCGGGACCAACAGCAGCGAGCCGCCCGCCACGCCGGATGCGCCGCACGCGCTGACCGCGGAGAGCACGCTCAACACGATCGCGGACGCCAGATCCACCTCTATGCCCATGGTATGCGCCGCGGCAAGCGCGAGTATGGAGATCGTGACCGCCGCGCCGCCCATGTTGATCGTAGAACCCAGCGGGATGGATACCGCATAGGTATCGCGGTCCAGCCCCAGCTCCTCGCACAGCTTCATATTGACCGGAATGTTGGCGGCCGAGCTGCGCGTAAAGAAAGCGGTGATGCCGCTGTCCTTCAGGCATTTCAGCACCAGCGGATAGGGGTTTTTGCGGATGCCGATAAAAGCGATGATCGGGTTGACGATAAACGCCACGAACGCCATGCTGCCGACCAGCAACAGGATCAGCTTGCCGTAGCTGAGCAGGGCATCGATTCCCTGCTCAGAGATCGTGGTGAAAACCAGGCCCATTACGCCGAACGGCGCGCAGTTGATAATCCACCGGACGATCTGCGAGATCGCGTCCGCAACATTGCCGATCGCACGCTTGGTGCCGTCCGAGGCCTTGCGCAGCGCAATGCCGAGCAGCACCGCCCAGGCCAGGATGCCGATATAGTTGGCGTTCGCCAGGGCGCTGATCGGGTTGGAAACCAGGTTCATCATCAAAGTGTGCAGCACCTCGCCGATACCGCCCGGGGGCGCCACATCGGAAGCGCTTTCCGCCAGCGTAAGCGAGATCGGGAACAGGAAGCTCGCCACAACCGCCACGCAGCCCGCCAAGAACGTACCCAACAGATACAACCCGATGATGCTTTTCATGTTGGTCTGCTTACCCTCTTTGTGGTTGGACAGCGCGCCCATGACCAAAAACAAGACCAGCAGCGGCGCGACCGCCTTCAGCGCGCCGACAAACAGATCGCCCAGCAGGGAGAGCGCCGTCAGCTGCGGCGCGGCCACCCCGAGGAGGATGCCGACCGCCAAGCCGCAGATAATCCGTTTGACCAGGCTGATGTCATTCCATTTTTTGAGTATTTCTTTCATATTTCCCCTCGTTCCATTTTTCTTGTTTTTTAGTATACCACATTTTTCTTATTTCGTAAAATAAATTCATACTTCTCTTTCCCACGCCAGTATTTCCGTTTTTTCTCTTGACAGCGGACGCGGAAGTGTTATAATTGATATATAATATCAATTAATATTTTAGGTGGTTTATCCCATCCCCGCTCTAAGGAGGTTACTTAAAATGGATCGCAAGGTTTCCGAATTGCTCAACGACCAAATCAACAAGGAATTTTATTCTGCCTATCTGTATCTTGACATCGCTAACTTTTACTCCGACAAAGGGCTGGACGGTTTTGCAAACTGGTACGAAATCCAGGCCAGGGAGGAGCAGGACCATGCCATGCTGATCTATCAGTACCTGCACAACAATAACCAGAAGGTCACGCTGGAAGCGATCGCCAAGCCGGACAAGGCGTTCTCCACGCTGATGGACCCGCTGCAGGTCGCATACGAGCACGAACAGTACGTCACCGCATTAATCAACGCCATTTATGGGGCCGCCCAGTCGGCAAATGATTTCCGCACTGTTCAGTTCCTCGACTGGTTTGTCAAGGAGCAGGGCGAGGAAGAAAAAAATTCCTCCGACCTCATCACCAAGATGGAGCTGTTCGGCAGCGACGCCAAAGCACTCTACATGCTCAACAGCGAGCTGCAGGCACGCGTTTACGCCGCTCCCTCCCTTACCCTGTAAATAGCCATACGGCCAGGCGGACGTCCCGATCGGGGCGTCCGCTTTTTTTGCATTATCCAAGCCTTGACAAACCCCGCTGTTTTGGCGTATAATTCTGGCTATGAGTTAGTTTTAGCTAACTGCAAGTTAGTCATTGCAAACTTTTCTATGGAGGATCGGCATGCTGGAAGCGCTATTGGAACAATTATCGGATGCCGGGCTTTCGTCCGGCCATATCCGCTGGACCGCCCCCATGGCCGGCGTGCGCGTCTGCGATTTTGACTGCGCGCCGCCGGAGCGCTTTCCCGCCCGCCCCACACATCCGCACCTTGAAACGCTGTACTGCTGCCGCGGCGGGCTGCTGCTTTCTTTGGCGGGCGGGCGGCAGGTCAGGCTCAAGCCGCGGGAGATCCTGCTGCTTTCCGATCCCGCGCAGGTTCGATCCGTCCAATTTGCGGACAGTCGCTTCGCGGGCATCCTTATTTCGTTCGTCTGCTGTGAGGCTCGGCACAGCCTGCAAGGGCTTTGCGCCCTGTTTGGCGGCCTGACGCTGGACACCCGCCAGGTAGGCGCGCTGATGGCAGCGCATCACGGCTGTGCGGCGGTGCGCGGCAGCGCCTGGGGCAACGCGGTGTTCTTCGCGCTCAGGGACCTGCCCGCTTCCGATCGCGGGCAGTACTGCACGCTCAAGGCGGTGGAGCTATTGTATCTTCTGTGCCGCCAAAGCCCGCTGGTCTCTCCGGTAGCCGCGAGCTACTACGATCAATACCTGACGGACGCCGTGCAGCAGGTCCATGCCTATATGTTGGAGCACCTCGCGGAGCATCTGACGATCAGGTGCCTTGCGCAGCAGTTCCATATCTCCCCCACCTCGCTCAAAAGCTGCTTCCGGCAGCTATACGGCCAGCCGCTCCACCAATACCTCCAGCAGCAGCGGCTACAGCGCGCGGCCGAACTTTTGACCTCCTCCCCCCTGTCCGTGATGCAGGTTTCGGTTGCTGTGGGGTACGGCAGCGTCAGCCAGTTCGGCGTGGCGTTTCGCCGCCTGTACCATCTTCCCCCCTCCCGCTACCGCCGCATTGCGGCCGAGAAAAATGTCTAAAACCGTTTATCTCTGTCCAAATCCGGTGGAATTTGCCGAACAGATATGCTATGCTTATCCCCAACGGGAAACGACCCATCCAGGAGGTGTTCGCCTTGAAACAACATCGGTTTTGGGCCTGGGGCGCTGTGATCTGCATGGTCATGGTCATGATCACGGGCTACAGGCGCAAGTGATAAGGAGGAAGCATTTATGAAGAAATACTGCAAGGATATCGCCCTGTTTGTCGGCGGCGCGCTGTTCGGTTCGGCCGGCATTAAGCTGCTGTCCAGCAAGGACGCCAAAAAGGTTTATACCCATGCCACCGCCGCCGCGCTGCGGGTGAAGGAATCCGTCATGACCACGGTCAACACCGTGCAGGAGAACGCGGCCGACATCCTGGCTTCCGCGCAGGATATCAACCAGGCCCGCACGGCGCAGGAAGAGGCCGTTGAGGATACCGCCGCAGAAACCCAGGGCTGATTACAACCCGTTTGTCAAAGAGGGGCGCATAGGCGGCCCTCTTTTTCCCGTTTTGGAGGTCAAGCAATGAAAGCAACCATTTTACACGAAAGCAACGGACGCCTGCGCGTCCGTCTTGCCCAAAAGCGGATGACGCCGGAGCAGGCAGACCTGCTGGAAGCTTATCTGCAGTCCTGCACAGGGGTGGCGCAGGCCGCAGTTCATGAGCGCACCCGCTGCGCCGTAATCCGCTATCAGGGCGGCCGAGCAGCCGTACTGGCGGCGATCGGCCGCTTCTCCTATCAGGACCCGCGCGTCGCGGCGCTCGCCCCCCTGCACAGCAGCCGCATGCTCAACCGGCAGTATCAGGAAAAGCTGGTCGGCAAGGTGCTGGTCAAAGCGGCCTGCAGTCTATTCCTGCCCTCCCCGCTTCAAATTGCGCGGATCTGCTGGATTTCCTTTCCTTTCCTGCGGCGCGGCCTGCGCTGCCTGCTGCGCCGCCGCATGCACGTTGAGCTGCTCGACGCGCTTTCCATCGGCATCTCGATCGCCCGTCGCGACTTCGGCACGGCCGGCTCGGTCATGTTCCTGCTCGAGCTGGGCGAGCTGCTGGAGGAGTGGACGCACAAAAAGTCGGTCGACGACCTGGCCCGCTGCATGGCGCTGGGCGTGGACCGCGTTTGGCGCAAGGACGGCGATACCGAAACCCTCGTCCCACTCGGCCAGATCGGCGCGGGCGACTGCATCGCGGTCCGCATGGGCGGCGTGATCCCGATTGACGGAACGATCGCCGAGGGCGAGGTCATGGTTAACCAGGCATCCCTGACCGGCGAATCCATGCCGGTCGCCAAGCGCCCGGGTACGGCCGTTTACGCCGGAACGGTCGTCGAAGAGGGCGAATGCGTGCTGCGCGTCACCCAGCATTCTGGCGAAAGCCGTTATGACAAGATCGTCTCCATGATCGAGCAGTCCGAACGGCTCAAATCCGCGGCGGAAGGCAGAGCCTCCCGCCTGGCCGACCGCCTGGTCCCCTATACGCTCGCCGGCAGCGCGCTCAGCTTCCTGCTGACGCGCAGCGTCACGCGCGCGCTGTCCGTCCTGATGGTGGACTTCTCCTGCGCGCTCAAGCTTGCTATGCCGCTGGCGGTGCTGTCCGCCATGCGCGAGGCAAGCGCTTACCATATCACGGTCAAAGGCGGCAAATTTCTGGAAGCGGTCGCGGGCGCGGATACGATTGTGTTTGACAAAACCGGCACGCTGACCCACGCCTGTCCGGTCGTCGCGCGAGTCATTCCGTTCGGCGGACGCAGCGAGGCCGAAATGTTGCGCGTCGCCGCCTGCCTGGAGGAGCATTTCCCGCATTCCATGGCCAACGCGGTCGTGCGCGCCGCCAGAGAGCGCCGGCTCGCCCACGAGGAAATGCATTCCCAGGTCGAATATCTGGTCGCGCACGGTATCTCCAGCACGGTGGACGGGGAAAAAGTCATCATCGGCAGCGCGCACTTTGTCTTTGAGGATGAGAAAACCGTAATCCCCGCTGGAGAGCAGGCGGCGTTTGACGCGCTTCCCCCGGAATTCTCCCACCTGTATCTCGCCATCGGCGGCGAACTGGCGGCGGTTATCTGCATTGCGGACCCGCTCCGCGGCGAGGCAAAGGCCGCGATACAGGCGCTGCGCGCGCTCGGCATCCGGCGCACCGTCATGCTGACCGGTGACAGCGAGCGCACCGCGGCCGCGATTGCGGCGCAGGTCGGGGTGGACGATTACCGCGCAGAGGTCCTGCCCGAGGACAAGGCGCATTTTGTAGAGGCCGAACGCGCCGCCGGCCGCACGGTCATCATGCTGGGCGACGGCATCAACGATTCGCCCGCCCTGTCCGCCGCCAGCGTAGGCATTGCAATCAGCGATGGCGCGGCGATCGCGCGTGAAATCGCGGATGTCACCATCGCGGCGGACAACCTATTCGAGCTGGTCGCACTGCGGCGGATCGCGCAGGGGCTGATGCTCCGCATCCACTCCAATTACCGGTTCGTGATCGGCTTCAACGGCATGCTGATCGTCCTGGGCGCGGCTGGCGCGCTCATGCCGGCCGCGTCGGCCATGCTGCACAACCTTTCCACCCTAGGCATCAGCCTGCGGAGCATGACCAATCTGCTGTCGCCCTCCTTTGACGCGGTTGCGGCCGGCGAATAATGCCAACCAATCCAAAAACACGGCTGACCCAAACGGTCAGCCGTGTTTTTTACAAAAAAAGCTCGTTCTCACGCCGCTCTGCGTCAAACGGCGCCAACTTTCCCCGCAGCGCTTCCAGCATCGGGGCAGGCAGGGCGCGGGCCTGCTGCGGACAGATGGCGACACAGCGCATGCACAGGATGCAGCGCGACGGGTCGGTCGTATCCGGCTGTCCGGTCGGGATCGCCCGTGCGGGACATTTTTCCGCGCACAGGCCGCAGCCGGTGCAGGCTTCCGATACCTGCGGCACGGCAGGCATGCCGCTCCACTCCTTATAGGGGTGGCTGCCTGGCACGGCGGGTTCCTCCTGCGAGCCGTGGTCCAGCTTCGCCGCGATCTGCCTGCCGAACGCGCCGAGCTGCCGCGCGTCCTGTTCATCCGGACGTCCAGCGGCAATATGTACGATCGAATGCTCCGCCAGCAGCGCGGCCGCTGCCATGACGCGGAATCCCTGCCCGCGCAGCAGGTCGCTCAGCTCGATCAGCGTGTCCTCATAGGCCCTGCCGCCGTACACCGCAGCCGCCACCGCCCGCGCGCCGTTGCCCTGCCATTTTTTCAGCCGTCCGGTCATCATGGCCGGCAACCGCCCGCCGTAAGCAGGGCCGGCAACCAGCACCACGTCGTCCGGATGAAACACTGTCGGCTCGGCCTGCGGATCGCAGAGGTCATACTCCCGCACGTTGGGTGCCATCCCCTTTGCGAGCAGCAGCGCCACGCGCCGCGCCCCTCCGGTTGGGCTGAAATGCAGGATTTTGATGGTTTGTGGCATAAACACCGCTTCCTCTCCTCATGTTTCCCTACATGGTGCTTACCAGTATAGCACCTTCTTCCTCCCGTTGCAATTCGCTTTCAACAGTCCGGCTGGCTGCAAAAGCGTCGTCTGTGTTTATTTACAGCGTAACGCCGTTTTTAAAGATGGCGATTTCACGGTAGCCCAGCAGCTCAGTTTTGGAGGGTCTGCCGCCCGCGATGTCCAGCACCAGCGCGTACAACCGCTTCGCCGC